>JAPOXY010000134.1 GCA_026706845.1 Gemmatimonadota bacterium | reverse complement strand
CGGCGCTAGTTCTTCTTCTGTAAAGGGTTTGTGCAGTGACATGGGATATTCCTCTGTTCAGATTGCGCCTTTGGGGACGCCTTTGCCGACGTGGGGGAGCAAGCCCTGAATTGGTTGCCCGGGCACCAGTTTTCCATTCTGTACAAATCCCTCTGGGCGCCCTGTGAGTTCCTCGATCAGTTGATCGCGCCACCAGGCCAATCGGTCGGGACGATCGCTGGACAGGTCGTTGATTTCGCGGGGGTCTTCGGTTAGATCAAAGAGCAATTCTCTTCCCGTCTGGGTAAACCAGGCGTACTTCTCCTTGCCGTCCGTAAGCCACTGATTGGCGGATGTCGCGTGTTCTCCGTGAATAAACGGACGCCAATTATTCCCGCCACAATTCAACACACTCTCTCCGTCGAGATCGTCCGGGGTGTCGATTCCCGCGATGTCACAGAAGGTTGGGAAGATGTCCCGCAGTTCTACCGGCGATTCTACGAGGGATCCATGTTCAGCAGCGCCAGATGTTCTGGGCATTCGCAGGATGAAGGGCACGCGAGCGGATCCGTCATAGGGCACGCCTTTTCCCACATGGTTGTGATCGTATAGCATTTCGCCGTGATCCGCGGTGAAGAGTATGGCCGTGTTGTCCTGGACACCGTATTCGTTGAGTGCCATGATCATGCGGTTGATCTGGAAATCGATGTGTGAAATCTGTGCGTAATACGCTCTTCTGGCAAAGGCCACCAGCGATGGGTCTCGCGGGATCGGGCTGTCGTGGCCTCCTTTGCGGAGTTCGTGGTCAACCCAGTTTCCCATGGCGGGTGGGGGGATGTCTTTTTGCAAATAGCGATTTAAGAAAGACGTGGGCGGATCCAGCGGTGGATGGGGCCGGTGGTAGGATAGCGTGAGGAAGAAGGGTTTGGATGTGTCGCGCCTGCGCAAGAAGTCAATGCCCTGCGAGGTCACCCAACTCGTGGGGTGAAGCATTTCGTGGTAGGGCCAGGCTTGCGCTGCGTATCCATTGCATCCCACGCCAGAGTCGTTGTGGTCGGCATAGACCGCGCCGAGTTTTTCCCGAAGCCAGGGGGTGTAATCGTCATTCAATCCAAATTCGCGGTTTTCCCGCCGGGCGCGATGCATATAGCCGTCGTGTAGTACGACGTTGTGAAAACCCACGAGATTGCGCCAGGGATAGACGTGCATTTTGCCGACGCACTGGGTGTGATAACCCGCATCTGATAGGGTTCCGGGAAGTGTTACTGGATAGTCCCACTGCACGCCGCCGTTGGTGAGATATCCATGGCGCTTGGGGGCGAGGCCCGTGAGGATTGTGGCGCGAGCAGCAACGCATACCGGGCAGGAGGCATAGGCCTGGGTAAATGTGACACCTTCGTCTGCCAGACGATCCAGGTGAGGGGTTTCAACTGCGGGATGACCGGTATAGCCCAGGCAATCTCCTCGCCATTGATCGGTCAGGATAAAGAGTATATTGGGAGAAGTTTCGGTTGTTGGCATTGGTTTTATCCCCTTCGCTTGTTGGCTAAAACCCAGACATCGCGGAAGAAAGACTGACGGCTTTCTTCCAGGCGATTGATCACGACCGGGTTCATGCAGGGCTTGGGTTCGTGGAATCGCACGGTTACGTGATTGTACGCGATGAGGATGGCGCGTCGCGGATTGTCCGGATTGGTCCAGGTAGATCCCGTGTGCCGCACGCCTTCTGAAAATACGACGAGGCTTCCCGGTGGGCAGCCATAGGTTTCCCAAACGCCTGAGTTTGGATCATCGGCTTCTTCGGGCCAGGTGCCGTCCTGAGCAGAAGCGAGGTTGGCTTTGTGCGAGCCGGGCACGAGACAGGTGCCGCCCTGGCCTTTTTTCACTTCGTTCAATTCCCAGACAATGCGCGTCATTGCGCTGTAGATGCGACCGTTGTGGAAGCGAAAGGAAAACGAAGGGTGGAGGTTTGTGCCTCCCACGTGTGGCCGCCACTCGTTGCCGGTTTTCTCAGCGGATCGGCCGGATATGAATACGCTTTCCAATCGGATGCGCTCCCGATCCTGGTCAATGACTTCTTGCAGAATGCCCATGACGCGTGGGTGATCGATCAAAAATTCAGTGGGACCAGAAATGGGTGAGCGATGATGCTCGGGCAGGCTTTCGGGCGTTTTCATATACGTTTCGATATGGTCGCGTGCGATCGCGATTTCTTCGTCGGTGAGCACACTGGGGATGACGAGGAAGCCTTTTAAGTCGAAGAGGAATTTTTCGTAATCCGACATGGGCAGATGCTCACGCGCTGTTTTCTCAGACATTGGCTTTGCTCCTCTATTTTTCAGGCCACGGTCGAAACAAATTGCGCTGTTCTTTTGTGTATCGCGCCAGTGTATGCGATGTGATATGCTGGGGTTCATCCATGGTTGCGATATTTTGCGACATCATCCAGTAGGGGCCATAGCCTACGTGGATGGTTTTGCGGACTTGATCTGAGCGGTTGGTCAAGCCACCGTGCCGCAGGTGTTCTGTAAAAAAGATCGCGTCGCCCGCTTTGGCTTCCAATCCGATCATTCCCGGTTCTACATCTGGATCGTTGTCATAAGGGCATAGGAGGGTGCTTTTGTGCGTGCCGGGGACGACGCAAAACGCGCCTTGTTCATTGGTGACGTCGTGTATAAAGTAAATCATGCGCACCATCATGCAATCGATGCGCTCACCGCTGGTATAGCGGTATTTTTGATTTTCTGGTCTCGTGCCGCCGTGGCTGCGAGATGTATTATTTTTGTACCGAATGCGGATCTCTGAATTGTTGATGGTGTAGCGGCCTCGGATGGCAGATTGTACGTATGGCAATGTTTTTTCGTGGTTTACAAGCAGATCAAATGTTGGGTCTGCATTCCAAAAATCTTCTATGATCAGGGTTTTCCCCTCGGCATCTGATCCCTGAACGTGGTAGCCTTTCTCCTTGTTGACGTGATATTCGGCTCCCCAGGCACTGTGTTTTCGAGGCGGTAGATCGACATTGGATAGGGCGTGTTCTTCCAATTTGTCAACGGCTTTGCGCAGGGATTGCACTTCTGCTTCCGTGAGCATGTTTTTGATTGTGATATATCCCTGGCGATCAAATTCGTATTGTTCGATTTCGTTCATTGTGATTCTTCCTATTAGTTCTTCCTGAATAGGAGCATTGCGATTCGTCTTTCTCCCACCACGACCTTCACAATGGCCTTGATATAGATGGGTTTTTTTAGCAATGCGAGTTCCCGGACTTTTGCCTTGAGCACCGGATGTGGATCGTCGATTCTGATCACGCCTTTAAAAGAACGCTTTGTCTTTTCGGCATCGACCATCTGCACATCCAGGTTCGTCCCGTCAATCTCAGGCTCATCGGCATCCATCTCGATAATCATACTCAGATCTGTGATTTCATTTACGGATAGGGGCTGACCGCCTGTGTCGAATTGTCGTTCCACAATGCGTTCCTGAAGCGTATTCTGGATTTCCTGTTGAATCTCATTGGGAAAAGTGTGAATCCTGAATTCCGCAGTGTGGGTGCCTTCGATGACTGTGCCAGTTAGCGCTATCCGGTTTAATGGCTCGGCTTCGATCTTTTCTCCGGGATCGAGTGGCCCGGCATTTTGCACGTTTAATGTGCTGTGGAGATCGATATTTTTCACCTTGCCGAGGGCGAATACCGTGTCGTCTTCTATGACGACCACTTTGCCCGAAAAGTAATTTTCCAATTGCTTGGTGATTTGACCATCCGAGATGTCGTTGAACTGTGCAAATCCCGTGCTCCACGAATCCGGCGAATCGATGTCTGTTCTCAGTATTTCACCGTCTCCATAAGTTGTAATCACTTCAATATGAGCTGGTTGACCAACGCGTGCGAGCCTTTGTCCAGCGCCCTTTAGACCTGCGGAAATTCGCAGATCGTCAAAATCCAGAATGCGCGCGATTTCGTCTCCTTTCGGCACGACTGTTCCGACGACTTCCTTCTCGAACAGGATGACGCCGGAATGCGTAGCATTCAATGTTTCACGTCTGGGAAGATCTTGCTCCCAGATGGACGCCGAACTTCGGAGCGTGCCCAGAAGTTCCCGTTCCGATAGAGTTAGAGAGGATGATGTTGCAAGGCTGTCGAGTTCACCACTCAGTTCTTCTGCTACTTGTTTTGCGCGATAGCGGTTGACCTGGGATTGGTCTCTGGAAATTTCAAATAGCGGCTGACCAATTGTTACGTCGGTTTTATTTTTTACCAGTGCCTCTATGACTACGATATCCTCATCAGAGGATAGGACATATTCGTGCGGCTTGATCGGTTCGGCATTAGATAACACGAGGTCTTCTGTCTTTGTAAACCACAGAAAGGCGATGGCTGCGGCGACCGCAAAAACAAAGCCATACCCGAATATCTCCAGATATTTGACGTACTTCGCGATAAATCTGCGGGTTCTCAAGCTCTGTGTTTTCGGTTTCTCTGTCGTTTGCATTTTTTTACCCGTGATTATGAGGAGATTGCGTTACCCAACTTGCCTGTTATCATCCAGGCCGAGGTATCGCCGGTACATCTCTGCGTACTCGCCCCCATTGCGAATCAGTTCTGCGTGTGTCCCTTGTTCGAGGATCTGACCGTCGCTGAGAACGATGATCTGGTCGGCATTTGCCACTGTTGTGAGTCTGTGAGAGACTATGAATGTGGTGCGTCCTTCTGCTACGCGGTCCAGGCTTTGCAAAAATCGCTGTTCTGTGGCGCTGTCCAGAGATGATGTGGGTTCATCCAGAATGAGAATTTTGGGATCGCGAACCATGGCCCGGGCAATCCCGATCCGCTGTTTCTGACCCCCTGAAATTCTCGTGCCTTCTCGAAGGTCGGTGTCATATCCGTTGCGTTGGGATGAGGCAAATGCGTCTATGTCCGCCAGTTGGGCGGCTCTGACCACTTCATCGTCAGATGCATGGGGCTGACCGAACAGGATATTTTCTTTGATTGTTCCGTTGAACAAATGCGTTTCCTGTAAAACCAGACCAACCTGGTCCTGATAGGTGCTCGATTTTACTTCTCTGAGGTCCTGGCCATCTACAATTACCCTTCCGGAATCCGGGTCGTATAGTCTGAGAAGCAGGTTCGCGACCGTGGTTTTGCCCGATCCACTGTGTCCAACCAGAGCGATTTTTTGACCTGCCTGAACGGTGAAGCTCAGGTTGCGCAGGATCGGTGTGCCATCCTCGTAAGAAAAGGAGACATTGTCAAAGACGACATCGCCCCTGACAGGTGGCATTGCCGGTGCATTGGGACGGTCTGTAACAGCGGGAACCTGATCCAGTGTTTCGAGAATGCGCTCGGCGGGAACCATTGCAATGCGAACTTGCTGAAAATACCGAATCAGGACTTGAATGGGGTTGGACAGGCGGTTCGTATAGGAAAAAATAGGGAAGACAGACCCATAGGAGAGGTTGCCTAAAATAACTTCTCTGAGAAAGTATAGTCTTATCAGTCGATTTTTTAAATAGGGAAGCAGGCCGTTATTGCGCGCGAGTTCTCCTTCGATGACACGCATATAAAACAGGCGCATCGCGGCGCGATACCCTTCGATGGTGAGATTGAGATATCGCTTTACTTCGTGCCGACGTCGACCAAATGTCTGTACGACGGCTGCCCCGGCAACGCCTTCTTGAAGCCCGGCGTCGCGCGCCTGCCATCTCTCTCTTACGCGGCGATCAAATCTGCGCTGTATGGTCGCGATCTTCTGGGCGACCATTCCATAAGGAATCGAGTAAATCAGAATGACCAGCGAGACTCGCCAGTCCAACCAGGTGGTGAAGATGAGGATAAGTATGAACTCATAGACCGCACGCAATGTCGCTGGCAAGATGTCCGTAATCATGCGCATTACGGCCCCCGTATCTGCGCTGGCGCGATACATGTGCTCGCCAATACCACGACTCTCGTAGAAGGTCATGGAGAGACGCTGGAGGTGGGTGAAGAAGTGGGTTTTGAGGGCTAAGCTCACGCGTAGATCTACGTAGTGATTGAGTATGGTCGTCATGGTACCGACCAATCTCTGAATCAGAACAAGCACGACATAGGCGACAAAGATACTGTAGAACAGGTTCCAATCCTGATTGGGAAATGCATCATCGATGAGAAACTTGCTCAGCCACGGATTCACAACCCGAAACGTGCTGACGACGATCGTGCCCATTACGACGAGCAGAGCCTTATCCCAGACCGGGATCATCAACCTGAGAAAACGCAGAAAGACTCTTATGAGTGACTGTTTTGCTCCCTTGCGGGGAGGGGGAAAATAGTTGAACATCGTCCGGCCTTAGTCCTGTCCAAATACAGGCGTGGAGGCTATTTCTCTGAAAGACACCAAACCGTTTAAATTAGGCGAAGATATGTTTGAATGTCAATTGGATTTTCGGGTTTGACGGAGAACAGAAAACAATTGCGTCTGGCAGAAAATCCACTTTTTTATACAGTAGTCTATATGTTGTGGCACATTTATTGCATCTGCAGGAGCCTGCTTCATGTTTAATCTGATCGGAAATTACGCCAAAATTGCTATCAGGAATTTGATGCGGAACAAAGTGTATTCCGCGCTCAATATCCTCGGTTTGGGCATCGCCATGTCCTGCTGCCTTTTAATCGTGTTGTTTTTACAACGCGAACTGCAATACGATCACAGATATGAAAAGGGGGATCGCATTTACAAGGTCGTGCGAGAAATAAATATCCAGGGCGGATCGCGCAATTTTTCCTGGGGTACGTCGGGATCTTTGGCCCCCGCGTTGCAACGCGATTTCCCCGAAGTGGAGTCAGCTGTTCGAATATGGCCCTGGAATGTGAAGGTCGAACGCGAGAATATTTTGTTTCCCACACGGCTCAATCGCGTTGACAAACACGTATTTGACGTGTTTGAAGCCGAATTTGTTCAGGGCAGCGCACAGACGGCTTTTGAAGATCCAACGAGTATTGTGATTACCGAGCGCATGGCGAATGTTATCTACGGCGAGGAAAACCCGATGGGCAGGGTGCTCACCGTTGTCAATTCGATTTTTGGCGGCGATTATATTGTGCGGGGTGTGTTGAAAGATCGCCTTGAGCCTACGACAATCCCATTTAATATGTTCGTATCGAGAGACCCCAATGCCCAATGGAGTAACAAATTGCACAGATGGGATCCGGCTGCGGGTTTTCGACCGGTACAAACCTATATTTTGCTTCAAGAAGGTGTTTCTCCCAAAACACTGGAGCAAAAATTTCCAGATTTTATAACGCGCTATATGGGCGCGGAAATCCAAAAATACAATGCGTATCATCTTCAACCCCTGCATCGGGTTTATTTGCATTCGCGCGCAGATTACGACATCCAGAGCTTCGGCGATATCGATCAACTCTATACGATGTGTGTGATTGCCGCATTTATTCTGATCATTGCCTGCGTGAACTTTATGAATCTGGCGACAGCCCAATCCGTCAGACGCGCAAGAGAGGTGGGCTTGCGAAAAGTGGTCGGTGCCAGTCGCGGTCAGTTGATCCAGCAATTTCTGGGGGAGTCCCTGATTGTCGCCTGTCTCGCGTCGTTGCTGGCACTTATTGTCGCGCACGCGGCACTGCCCGTGTTTAATGATTTGATCCAGCAAAATCTGGTATTAGATCTCAGGGCATATATGACTTTGATCCCGGCGTTGGTCGGCGTAGTACTGGTATCCGGGATACTCGCCGGAGGTTATCCCGCCTTTGTTTTGTCTGCCTGGCAACCGATTGATACATTGAAGAGCCAGGTTCAATCCAGATCGGGTGGTTCGTGGTTCTGGAAGGGGCTGGTGATATTTCAATTTTCAATTTCGATTTTTTTGATCGTAGGGACGCTGGTCGTGCGCAACCAGATCTCTTATATGCTGGATCGGGATCTGGGGGTTGATACAGAACATCTGGTCATGTTGCCCATTTTTATTTCGAGCCGGGAGGCGCATTTTGTTCACGCCAACCGCCTGTCGTCGCGGTACAGTACTGTGAAGCAGTCGTTTTTGAGGCATCCCAATGTCATTGGGGCAACGGCATCTCAGTATCGCGCCTTCCCCAGCGGGGGGGGCTCTCGGAGCAAGCCCATTCGCCCAGAGGATTTGCCGGGAGATGACTGGTGGATTCTGATCAACGAGGTCGATCAGGACTTTGTAAAAACAATGGGTATTGAGCTAATTGCTGGCAAAAACTTCACCCTGGACAAGGGCAATCCCCTCAGGGGATGGACGCGTGAATTTCTGATCAATGAGTCGGCAGCCAAATTATTTGGCTGGGATAATCCCATCGGCAAACAAATTCAGAAGCTGGATGGGGGCGGCGGCACGGGTACTGTTGTGGGCGTGTTTAAGGATTACCATTTTGATTCCTTAAAAGAAAAAATTGCGCCCCTCGCATTTGTCAAGTGGGCCAGGCTATATGCGTATTTAACGCTTAAAATAAAGGGCGGACAGTTTGTAGAGACGATGGATTTTTTGGAAGAGGAATGGTATAAGTTCGTGCCCAACGAAGCGTTTAACCCCATTTTTATGGACGATGGATTTGCATCTGCGTACCGGAATGAACTTCGCCTGAGAAGAATTGCTGGCATTTCTTCATTGCTGGCGATCGTGGTGTGCTGTTTGGGTCTGTTCGGTTTGGCCGCTATCTCTGCCCAACGGCGCACAAAGGAGATTGGTGTGCGCAAGGTGCTCGGTGCGTCTGGCGGACAAATTGTGACGATGTTTTCAGCCGAATTTGTCAAGCTGGTCGCGTTTGCCAGTCTTATTGCCTGGCCCCTGGCTTATTACATGCTCGATGACTGGTTAGCCGATTTTGCCTATCGCATCGGTCTGGATATCTCGGTATTTGTATTGAGCAGTGTACTGGCTATTGCCATTGCCCTGATCACTGTGAGTTACCAGGCCTGGAAAGCCGCGCAAACCAATCCGATTGAGGCACTTAAATACGAATGAGGTCTCAATCGGCTGCATCGACGTCTGTGCCCAACTGCATCTGCTCATCCCATATTCTGCGGTAGAGACCGTTTGCTGATAGCAAGTCGTCGTGTGTACCGTTTTCGACAATTCTGCCCTGATCTAAAACGTAGATTCGGTCTGCTTTTTGAACGGTCATGAGTCTGTGAGAAACCATCACGGTGGTTCGCCCTTCCGATACGTTCCAGATTGTGTCCATGACGTGTTCTTCCGATCGAGAATCCAGGTTTGAGGTCGCCTCATCCAGAATGAAAACCGCAGGGTCTCTGATCAGGGCGCGGGCAATGCCTATTCTTTGCTTTTGCCCGCCGGATAATCTCGTTCCCTCTCCAAGATCTCTTTCAAATCCCTCCGGGTGGGCGATGACGGCATCGTAAAGCGCGGCCATGCGGGCTGCTTCTTCTACGTCTGCGTCCGAAGCCTTTAGATTTCCATACCGTATATTCTCGCGGACAGTTCCGGAAAATAGGAAGGTGTCTTGAAGCACAACGCCGAGTTGATTGCGGTAGCTCAAGAGCCGGACATCTTTCAGGTCGTGTCCATCTACGAGAACCGATCCAGTGGTGGGATCGTAAAGCCTCAAGATGAGGTATAGCATTGAGGTCTTGCCCGATCCACTCGGTCCCACGAATGCGACGCGCTCTCCGGGACGGATTGTGATGTTGATATTTTCCAGCACGGGCTGTCCCGATTCGTATTCAAATCCCACATTTCTGAATTCGACTGTGCCGCTGAGGGACGGTATGGTGCTCGCATCGGGCGCATCGCTTATCTCGGGTTGAACGTCAAGGGTTTGCAGGACGCGTTCGGCCTGGACGAGTTGAAGGCGAATGCTCTGGATCAGCCTGATCATTCTCTCCATCGGGCCTTCAAATTGCCGGGCGAGGAAAAACACAACACTGAATTCTCCGATGCTCAACTCTCCGGTCATGGTGTGGTAACCCACGTAGAGCCACAACAATTTTTCAACGCCCTCAGAGAGAAACCACAGAACGCCCTGGTGTGTAAAGATATGTAGAACGCGGTACTTGATCCAGTATCTGCGGTTCTCGATAAAAGTTGACGCATATCGGCGGGCAGACCAGCGCATACGGCCGAAACCTTTGACGGTCTTGGTCGCGGCTATACCGTCTCTCAAGATCGTCCTCAGGTACTGTGCCTGCATTCTCATGTCCCATCGGACTCTCTGAAGGCGCGTGTAGAAGTAGTGGGATAGGGCTGTGTAGGGAAAGGAGTAGAGAAAAATCAAGACTGTGAGCCAGGGATCGACCAGACTGAGGATGATGCCCGTCCAGATAATCCGGTAGGCTATGGTGATCGCATTGGGAACATCGTCGGTGATCATGGTGATCAGGCCACCTCCGACGTCGGCGGTGCTGCGATACATGTGTTCGCCGATGGGCCTACTCTGAAGAAAGCCGAGGGAAAGTTTGTGGAGGTGGTCGTAGAAGATCGTGCGCAGGTGGATGGTGACTTTCATGTCGATATACCACCCGAGGATACGCCGTGTTATCTGAGAGATATTCGAGATGATCCACATCAGGAATTGGATACCAAAGACGAAAAAGAAAAGCTGCATGCGGCGATCTATTGGCAGGTCGGTATTCAGGATGACTTCATCGACCAGATATCGACCCACAAAGACGCCTATCTCACGGAGCGGAACGCCTACCATGATCAATACCATCCCGAGGATGACTTTGGTCTTGTGGGGATACAGGTACTTAAAAAAACGCCAGAAAGTTTCCCATTCGCGATTTGCCCGTTCCTGTTCTGGAGACCAGGCGGCACCTCGCCATACCTCGGGCTTTCTCTGTCGGATGTCGAGAATTCTCATTGTCATCCTCAGGTCTTGTGAGACCTTCGTAAAATCAACGTTGACACGTAAATTTATGAATATTCCAAATAACCCGCTACTGAATTAGTATAGCGCGAGTGAATGCCCGTCATCGGGAAACCAGATCATGTCAACGACAAACGAAATCCCGACACCAACGAAATACCCCAGCATCATACCAAAGAAGAAGGGTGAGGCTTTGCGATACAGGCTGATGCCGCCTATACGGAGGATGGCGGCTTTGGCGAACCAGGCAAAGAAAATCGAGAATATCGTGCGATTGGCAGGGTATGAGGTTGCCGAGACCAGGCCGATGGGGTGCAGCGGAAAAGCCGGATAGATATAGCGGAGGATCATATTGGCGACAGTGACGGCAACTCCAATCAGCCCCCAAAAAGCGAGATGGCGCTTCATTGAGAAGGGATCGCGGATGTAACCGACGCCCCTGTCAAACACGGCCTGCACGGATCCCGCATAGATGCTGCCGTAGTTGTATGCGCCCGTCTGGTAGCCGGAAGAGATCGCGTAATAGGCGCTGCCTCCCACAACAACGGCAACGGCGATAGCGACTGCGAGGATCATTCTCCCCCGGTCTTCGCGGACATCATCGAAGAGTTTCGTAGCATTGGCCATCGGAGCCATCAGGACGGTTTTCAGGTCGCGGTGCCAGGTGTAGGTCAACGCCAACGCCACAATGCTCTGTGGGTTCATGTTTGTAAGCCCGACAATATGGTAGGTCGCGAACTGCGCGTGTATAATGCGAGAGCTGATCAGCCCCGTTTCGATGCTGATCTTCGAGATCCCAAGCCAGACGATAATGACAAGGGAGACGAAGACAAACGCCACATATACGGTCATTCCCGATGCGATGCACCACGCGCAGATGAATATCGCACTGAGGATGAGTCCGAATACCGCTGAACGGTAGGAGAGCATCTCCCGAGTATCGTCTATCGTCGGGTCCTTTGCGAATGCCTTTCTGACGACATCTTTCAAATGGCCGCGGGCGGTCCACAGTCCCCAGGGAATCAGGACGAAAAGTGCGCCAAGTCCTTGCCAGTTTTCAAAATCGGAAGTGTCTGCACGCAGTGGACCTGTTTCGAATCCAAATCTTCTGAACATACCAAGCTGAAACGTCAGGAATAGGAAATAAATGATGATGCTTCCGGATACTTCGAGTTCAACGAAGTAAGAGGCACCGATGATCAGTGGATAGAATCGGGTTTCGATGGGTGGAAAGTCTCGACCGAGTTGGATAATCCCGAAATCTCTTGGAATGGTCGGAAAAATGGGTGTGAAGTATCCGATCATATTCCACATAATCGGGAAGATCGCGAAAGCGAAGCCGATCCAGAAAACAGGCTGGTTCATGAACCCGGCGGTGAAAAACCCACGAGGTTCCTCGTCCGCCATGTTCATCGGCAGCTTCATCAGGGGGAAGGAGAGCCGCTCGTTCTCGACCCACTGCTTCCGGAAGATCGCGACCATACAATAGCAGAAGCATGCGACTGCGCCTACGAGTGAGAGACGCCAGGTCAACGGTATGAGCCAGGCTTCCCACGGGATCGAAGCGCCGCGAGGGAGTCCTTCGTAGAACCATTTGGCTGCCGTAATATCCGTTACGACTGCCCAGTCGACGAGATATGGATGCAGTTCGGTCGCCCACCCATTCTCCGC
>JAPOXY010000133.1 GCA_026706845.1 Gemmatimonadota bacterium | reverse complement strand
AAGCGAATTCAGATCTACCTTCTATGCCAATCGCGCCATTTGACTGAAATAACTCTCATAAACAGCACTCTGATAGTGCTCTTTTATTTTCGTTTCGTACTCCTTTTTATCACTTCTCAGCTTTCTCAACTCTCTCCTTACTCTATTATGGGGATGAAATCTATCTAAGAATTCGAACCCTTCTTGCAAGAGGAACTGCTCAAAATAGGGTGGGTATTGATTCACTATTTCTCGTAGCCTGTTTCCCTGGTCAATATAAATAGAATCCCAGACATCTGCGCTTCGGAGCATTTTACCATAAGAATGCATACCCTTTTTGCGAAAATCCTTCATTTCTTTTACCAATCTCGAAAAGGTCGCTTGAAGCCCATTGTTAGCAGAAAATTCCGCCCTGGAATCTCTCTTGGGAGATGCATATACAGAAGGGTCAAAAACGATCTCTCCACCTTTATAGATTGAACTAAATCCAATCAGTCTGCCGCTCCTCTTTTTTGCATTTGAATGTCTTAAATCATAGACCTCACTCGTATTGTGATTCACAATGAAACGATATCCCTCGCCCTCTTTGACCGGATTTTCGCCCGGTAATACCCATACGCTATCTCTTTTAACCAACTCTACGATATCAGGACTTCTGACGCGCCATCGACAAAACTCACCCCACAGCTTGACCCACTCAATATCATCTTTTTTATTCAGCCCGAATGGCTCAAGATATGCTTTCACCTCTACTTGTGTATCGGCATCTGGCACCAGAATGGCTGTCTCCAATATTTCATAACCAAAAGCGGAAACAACGAGCGTATAAAGTCCTGGTTCGAGATCAAATGCAAAATCTCGGTCATAAATGGTTTGCGAGTTTTTCGGTCTGGGTGTGAAAGGGCTCCACTTTGCTGACAACAGTGGCGCAATCCCTACAAAAAACGAATCTGGAATAGTCTGACCACTCAAATGAATCGTTCCCGATATTTTTGATTTGGAAGGCTTTGCAGGTTTTTGCTCTTGGGGATGTCCTGTAACCTCTACTTCCCGATCTTGAGACATAGCGCGCAATGAATCTGTAGATGCCATCGCATGGATCGAAAAACACAGCCAGAATACCAATGTCATCTTGAATACCATCTCGTGATCCTCCTCAAGACTGATAGATATAAATTCAACGAGCAATTTTCTACCTGCGGAGCGACTTATTCTTTTGGCAATCGAAATCTAATCGCCTGAGGTATCCACACTGCTACGGTTTTACCATTGTTTTCGGCAGGTTTAAACCGATATTGCGATACTGCGTCTATCGCTGCCTGCTGAAATTCTTTGCGATCTATCGTTCCTCTACTTTGCACAACTGCGACATCGCTCACTGAGCCATCTACATTGACCACACACTGCAAAATTACCATGCCTTCCACCTTATCTTCCAACGCCTCCTCTGGATATATAGGCTCAACGGAGTGCAAAAGTTTGGGCTTTACGTCAGCCTTGAAAACTGACAAGAACTCGTTGCTAAAACTTTTTTTAACGTGAAAATGACCCGATGCGGTTGGTGGAACGTACCCCGAAGATCGAGAGTCCTGACGTGTCTGTTGCTTTGGCAAGCGAAATGATACTGGCTGAGTCATCCATACGGCCACGGGTTTACCATTGTGCTCCGCAGGCTTGTATCGAAATTGAGATACCGCATCTATCGCCGCCCTGTGAAATATCGCCTCTCCTCTCAAAACTCTTATATCGCTCACCGAACCATCCAAATTGACCATAAACTTCAAAAACACTTTGCCTTCCAAACTATCTCTGAGTGCCTCCTCGGGATGCACAGGCACAACAGAGTGCAGGACCTTGGGTTTTACCTCAACCATATAAAATTCGAGAACCTTACTACTGTCAGCATCGCCAGATGCAGGCGGTGTGGTCTGTTGCTTTGGTAATCGAAATATAATCGACTGAGTCATCCGCACGGGCACAACTTTGCCGTTGAGTGTCCCCGGCTTGAACCGATATTGCAAGATCGCGTTTATCGCCGCTTGATGAAATTCCTCCGGACCTTTCAAAACCTTCATATCGCCCACCGAGCCATCCTCATAGACCCTGAACTCCAAACGCACAGTAACTCTGGTTGGATACACAAATTTAACAGATTGCAGGAGTTCGGGCGTAGCCTCGACCTCGAAAAATCTGGGGATCTCAACCTCATTACCATCAGCGCCAATTGGCACAGGCGACGTGAGCTGGAGATCCGAGTCCGTGGAACCTGATGAAAACTCAATCGGCATAACCACCCACACGGGCACAGCTTTGCCATTGTGCGCTGCAGGTTTGAACTGAGACTGAGATATCGCATCTATCGCCGCTTGACGAAAGATCTCTGGCCCTTCCAAAACGCGTACATCACTTACCGAGCCATCCATATTAACCACAACCTTCAAAACCACTTTGCCTTCTATCTTCTCCTTCCGCGCCTTTTCGGGATATACAGGCGTAACAATATTTATCGGGTGAGGTTTTTCTTCAACCTCGTCATATTCGAAAATCTCACTACTATCAGTATCAACAGGCACTGGCGGCGTGGTCGGTTGCTCTGGTGTGGGATCGAGCTTTTTCTCATCCTCGACCAATCCCATAACCTCAAGATCACCTTCATCCTGCGTGTACGCCTCTCGAATTGAAAAAGGCACAATCGCCAGACCAATGAGAACGGGAATTACCAACTGCCATCTGGACCGTTTCACATTGTCATCCTTGAAATTAAGGACATACTCCAATCGTTTCTTGAGTGCGGTCCCACGCTCGTTGAAATACAGCGCACTCATAGCAGGGCGTCTATCGACAAATCCAAATAACAACCGTCCGTATTCGGCAGGCGTCAAATTCGTCTCGCGCAACACCGCCTCATCACAGCGCAACTCGCGCAAAAAATTCAGCCTTCGATTCAGCAGCCAGACCAGCGGATTTATGCAAAACAGCGCCATTGCAATCGCCTGAAAAATCAACACCCAGATATCGCGATTATCCCGATGCGCCAGCTCGTGTGCAACAACGCCGCGCAATTCCTCGGGCGACCAGGACGACCAATGCGACGGCAAATACAATCTCGGTTTTACGACACCCACCAACAACGGAGAGCGCAGACTGGCTTTGGCATAAACCTTCATATTCCGCGCTTCGCCCAGCGATCCCACCTCCCGCGCCAGATCAACCGGCACTGCCAAACTGAGCGCGCGGTGAAACGTCGCATTCTTCCACAACGTCACACCTGCCCATACCACAACCGAAACACCCCACAAACAAAACAGATAAAACGCCAGAGGAAGAGGTGCAACTTGCACAGGTACAACAACCTCAACCTCAGAAACCACACCGGTATAAACCGGTCCAATCGGCACATCGTCGGATACCGTCAAAAACTCGGGTAGCGGAATAGCATAAAAAGGCGGCACAAACACCTTCGCCAATGCCAACAAATACAGGACATACCGCAATCGCGTATCCAGCTTCATCCAGCGATCCGCTGCCCACACCAGCAAAATGAACAGCGACACCTCTATAAAATGCACCGCATAAAGCGGCCACCACGCCTCGGCCAAACGGATCAACGCATCCATTACGCGCCTCCTTTCTCCCTCGCTTCAATCAGCGCACGCAACTCATCCAACTCTTTCCGAGAAAGCTCGCCCGAATCCACGAGATAGGTCGCCAACGCGCCAAAGGACCCCTCGAACATGCGCGACACCAGCGTACGCGTCTCGACCTGCGCCGCATCTTCTCGCGACAGGGTCGGCGTGTACACATTTACTGGACCGATCTTCTGCCGATTGAGCACACCCTTTTCAAACAGAATATTCATAATCGTCTGCACCGTCGTATAAGCCTTCTCGCCATTGGGATACAGATAATCGACAACATCGCGCACCGTAACCTGACGGTCGAGATGCCACACGCCATCCATTACCTCCCACTCGGCCTCAGCCAGTCGTTTCTTCGCAGCCATAAGACCCTCCTTGAAAATATTACTAATTTTTTAGTAATATGACGAATCAATTAGGAGAAGTCAAGCGAAAATCTCATTTTTTAAACAAAAAAAAGAGCGGCAGGTTGCAAAAACCCACCGCTCTTAAGAAGTAAAAAGTAAGAAGTGAGAAGTGAGAAAGCCACCCAACACCTCTCCAGGGCGGATGCTTCTTCACCTTCACACTTCTACGTGAACTGGTCTGGACTGCGACCAGTTGTACAGGTATAAGAAAGTCAAGTAAAAGTGTGCCAAATTCGAGCGCGAGC
>JAPOXY010000132.1 GCA_026706845.1 Gemmatimonadota bacterium | reverse complement strand
GGTGGCGTTGAGCGAGTTGGTATATGCGTCTGAAACGATTTCTGGTATTATTTTTAAGGAGGGCATCATGGACATCTTGCGCGAATCATCACTTTTTCAATCCCTGACCCAACAAAGCAGAGAGGAAGCCAGAGAGGAAGGCTTTGAGCAGGGTAGAGAGCAGGGCATTGAGCAAGGCGAAAGAAGAAGTACGATTGAAGCTATCCTTGATGTGTTGGAGATTCGATTTGACCTGAGCGAAGCGCACCCCCTATCTGCTCGCATTGCCGCCATTGACGATTTGCAACACCTCAAGCAGTTGCTCCGCGCGGCGATACAGGTGCCCAATCTCGAAGCATTTCAGCGCATATTGGATACGTGACGTGATTTCCATAAGCCTGACGAGATACAGGACACTGCGTAAGGAGACGCAAAGAGAAAGCCGCTTCTACAGGCGGCTTATTGCTCAAGCCGAGGACCGTTTCGATGACCATTTGAGAAGATTGAAAGGAAACATCTGATGAGAACGTCCCTACAAGAAAAAATAGCGTTTCTGCCTCCTGAGAGACAGGCGCAGATTAAAGCCGAAACAGCGCACCTTCAGGCTACCTACATGACCTTGAAGGACTTGCGCCGGGCGCATGACTCAGACGCATCTGGCGAAACAACTTGGCAAAATTTAGGAGATGGAAAAACGTGACGAGTTCGTCTTTTATTTTTTTTAAAACGCGCAAACAGGGGCTGGTTGTGTATTGTAAGCACAGTCAGCCATTGAGAAATAAAATGGGCTTACGCCATCCCGACGTAAGCCCTTGTGTTTTTATGGTGCCGAAGGTGGGACTCGAACCCACACGGCCTTGCGGCCACTGGATTTTGAGTCCAGCGCGTCTACCAATTCCACCACTTCGGCACCTGAAGTCCTGTGGTCAAGAATATCCCAAACGCGGGATTGCGTGTCAAGGGTTTTTGAAGTGATCTGTTTCAGCGCGTGGCGGTCCGATGATTTCGTTGTAGATGATGGCTTTGCGGATGGTGTTGGGTTCAAAATCGAGTTTTATACGGCGTTTTTTGCGTTTGGGACGCAGGAGTACTTGGGTTTCTGATGCGCGTGTGAATAAGGTTTTGCCTTCGATGTAAGACGATTTGTCAGAGACGGGGCGTTTGCCCTGTACCTCTTGAAATTCTGGTCCGGTGTCTTCTTCGGAGACGGGGCGTTTGCCCTGTACCTCTTGAAATTCCGGTCCTGTATCAGCTTCAGAGACGGGACGTTTGCCGTGTACCTCCTGGAATTCCGAAGGGGTTTCAGGTTCGGGTTTGGGTTCGGGGGATCCGAAGAGTACTTCCCATTCAGAGAGGTCAAACTCCTCTTCAAAGGGGTCGTCGGCACCTACGTCGCGGGATGGGTGCTTGCGCTGGAGTTTGGTTTCGTCGGGTTCTCTGGTCCCTCGCAGCCTTTTTATGAGCGGCGAGATAAGGCTGAAGAAGAGAAACACGATTAGCGGTAAGAGTATTTCCAGTTCCATGATGTAAGACCATTTGTTATGGGTTAGTTGTGTTGTCTTCGTCTTCTTCGGTTTCGCCAGCGATGCCTTCGCGCATTTGCGTGTCGGCTTCGATGTTGCGCATGCGATAGTAGTCCATAATGCCCATGTTGCCACTGCGGAATGCGTCGGCCATTGCGAGGGGTACTTCGGCTTCGGCTTCGACGACGCGGGCGCGCATTTCCTCGACGCGGGCGGCCATTTCTTGTTCTTGTGCAACGGCCATTGCTCTGCGTTCTTCGGCGCGTGCCTGTGCGATGTTTTTGTCGGCTTCGGCCTGATCTGTCTGGAGTTTTGCGCCGATGTTGTCGCCCACATCCACGTCGGCGATGTCGATGGAGAGGATTTCGTAGGCGGTGCCCGAGTCGAGGCCCTTGTCGAGTACGGTTTTGGAGATCATGTCGGGGTTTTCGAGCACGTCTTTGTGGGTTTCCGAGGAGCCGATGGTGGTGACGATGCCTTCGCCCACGCGGGCCATGATGGTTTCTTCACCAGCGCCACCAACGAGGCGTTCTATGTTGGCGCGAACCGTGACGCGCGAGGTGGCTTTGACCTGTATGCCGTCTTTGGCTACGGCGGTGACCATGGGGGTGGAGATGACTTTGGGATTGACGCTGACCTGTACGGCTTCGAGTACATCGCGCCCGGCAAGATCGATGGCGGCGGCGCGTTCGCCGGTCAGGCCAATGCCGGCTTTGTCTGCGGCGATGAGTGCGTTGACGACGTTTTCGACATGACCCCCGGCGAGGAAGTGGGCTTCGAGAAATGCGGTGGGTATGTCGAGGCCCGCTTTGGTTGCGTTGATTTGCGAGCCGAGGATGATGCGCGGGGGCACGCGACGCAAGCGCATGCCGATGAGTTCGACAATGCCGATGCGCACGCGCGCGGCAAGGGCGGAGATCCAGAGGCCGACGGGGATGAAGTAGAAAAAGAGGGAGAGTCCCAGAATACCTGCGGCAACTATGAGAAGGGGGATAATGGCTTCCATGAAAAGCTCCTTAAAAATGACTATGTGTCTTCGGTCTTGCGCACAATGACGCGGCTGCCTTCGACTTCGATGATTGTGACGGGTGTGTCTTTGGTTAAGTATTCGCCTTCGGTCGATACGCTGATGCGGCGACCGTCAAATACGCCAGTGCCTCCGGGACGCAGGTCTGTAAATGCGATACCCGATATGCCTAAGAGGTCGCTGTAGGGTGCCGCGACATATCCTTCGGAAGATTTTTCTTCGGTGTCGAGTACGAGGCGGTTCCACATTCTGGAGCGCGGCAGGGATCGCAGGATGAGTATGGCGAGGACACCGGTGAGGATTACAGAGAGGAGCAAGGGGGTGAGCGCGGCGTTGATGTCGTCCCAGGTCCAGAGGTCATAGCGCCCCATGAGGCTTAAGAACAGGCTGGTTAAGACCAGGATTGCGCCGGGTATGGCGAGCAGGCCAAAGCCCACGACAAAGAACAGGTCGAGGAAGATGAGCGCGATGCCGAGAAAGAAGATGAGGATTTCAGACCAGTCGGCGAGGTTGACGAGGAGGTGGCTGCCGAAAAACAGACCCAGGCAGATTAAGCCGATGGTGCCGCCGATGCCCCAGCCCGGGCTCTGGATTTCGAAGATCAGACCGAGAAATCCCAGGGTCATGAGCAACGAGGCCAGGTAGGGGTTGGTGAGGTAGCGCACGATTTGTTCGGCCCAGTTGGTCGATTGGTGGATGACACTGGCCTGTACGAGGTCGTAGTGTTTGAGTACGGCGATGAGTTTTTCCGATTCGTTTTTTTCGGAGATTTTTTGGTCGGCTATGCCCTGTTCAACGGCTTCTTCCGTGGTGAGGGTGAGGAGCTTGCCTTTAGGTGCCAGGCCCTCGACATCGACGTCTTCATCGACCATGGCTTCGGCCAATTTGGAGGAACGGCCGGTTTTTTCGGCTGTGGCTTTCATTTCGTTGCGGAAGTACGAGATAATTTTTTCACTGGCTTTGTTGCCCTGCATATCGACGGCTGTGGCTGCGCCAATGGTGCCGCCTTCGACCATGATGATGTGGTCGGCAGATAGAGAGATGAGGGCGCCTGCAGATATCGCGCGGGGGTTGATGAAGGCGATGGTTTTGATCTCGCTGTAGAGGATGGCGTCCCGAATGGTGAGCGCGGCGTCGAGGGCACCGCCAGGGGTGTCGATTTCAAAGATGACGGCTTTGACGCCCGCGTCTTCTGCGTCGCTCATGACGCGCGTGACAAAAGCGGCTACGCCGCCTTCGATTGTGCCGTTGATTTTGGCGACGTGTACTTCGTCTGCCCAGGTGGGCAAACCGAGGCCCAGGATGAGTACGAGGAGTGTGAGTGCAGGTTTCATCAATAAGGTCCTCCATGGATATATTTTATGGATACCTTATATTGAGGTGGTTGTCAATGGTTTTGAGGTTTGATGCGCGAGGCGAGGGATGGGTTGCAGATGGAATGCTATTGCTTGACACTATAAGTGTTTTCCTGTATTTTTCTCGCCCTGATATCATGTGGCGGCATAGCTCAGCTGGTAGAGCAGTGGAATCATAATCCATGGGTCGGGGGTTCGAGTCCCTCTGCCGCTACTACAAAAATCTTTTCGCTGAACTTTCTTCAAAGGTCGTAAGTTTTTGCTCCCTGAGCAACGCTTACGGCCTTTTGTTTTGCCTGTGCCAGAGTAGCTTCATTTTCCATCATCTCTTGCTCTATTTCACCTTTTTGCTCTTCCGGGTCGATAATTTTCTGAACCACAATCGTCTGAGACATACCACCACCCGCTACAGCCATTTTGCTCAGCGGACGCCCAATCTGCTCATCTACCCCGGAAGACGCCATCTCGCGCTCACCTTTGCTCAAGAATAAAATTTGTTGACTTTGTTCTTAAATTTGAGAACATTAAAATAAATATAAAAAGCTTCACTCAGGAAATAACGATACTCAATGCCGGAAATCCAGGTCATATTCTATCAAGAAACGAATGGAAACGTTCCAGTTCTCGCATGGCTTGATGCACTCCTT
The DNA here is from genome assembly GCA_026706845.1 of Gemmatimonadota bacterium. NCBI lineage: Bacteria > Pseudomonadati > Gemmatimonadota > Gemmatimonadota bacterium. The sequence continues at coordinate 17,963 of JAPOXY010000132.1, read as the reverse complement.
CCTAAAGTCAAAGCCAAATGCATCGTGAAAATTGAACGACTCCAAAAATTAGGTTATGGACTTCGGAGGCCCGAATCTGATTACTTGAGAGACGACATCTATGAGCTTCGCATCGCTTATCGAGGCATTCAATATCGGCTTCTTTACTTTTTTTGGGGACGTAATGCCACTGTGATTTCACACGGTATTGTTAAAGAACAGCGCGTGCCTTCCACAGAAATTAACCTCGCAATTCAAAGAAAAAGAAACTTTGAACAGAACCCCAGGCGACACACCTATTCACTGGAGAATGATTCATGAAAACACAAAAAACTACCGATGCCGTAGCGATTCTTCACAAACGCTATGTTGAAGGCGACCAGGAAATGGAAGCCCTGTTAAAAAGAGAAAGAATACACGCCGAAGTTGCTGCCCAACTTTACCAGATCAGAATTGAGTCTGGACTGTCCCAACGAGAATTGGCAAAAAAGGTTGGGACATCGGCATCTGTCATCTGCAGACTTGAAAATGCAGACTATGAAGGGCACTCACTTGCTATGCTACGGCGAATCGCCGCCGCTTTACATAAACAGATTCGAATTTCTTTTCATCCACTGCAAGAAACAGTATCGTCTCGCTAAATATCCATCGTGTTGCTGCCTATAGGGGGGCCTTTTACCCTCAAAAACTTTTTGGTAGGCTTTTGAGTGCCTTGCGATGTCATCGACGGGTTCCTAAGCCGTATAAACCTATATCAGGGAGTACGAACAGACGATTTGAAGCTCCCACGACAAGGGGTTACAGGTGGCTTTCTCCCTTGTTTTCAAGACTTTTTGCCGCCCCATCAACTTTTGAATATACCTCGTGCGAGCATGTTTATCGCTAATGTGTACTTTGGACAGGCTGTTCGATTTGCCAATGGTTTTCTGCCTAAGCAATTGCACTCTTTTAGAGGCACTAAACAAAATGATAGATACGATTCGAAGAGAAGTGATCGTTTCGATTTGTAAGCAGGTATTTGGTACAAATCATAGAGTAAGTTCAGTATCTAAAATTACCCCTATTTCTGAGCAGGGAATACCCAGAATAGATGGTTGTACCCAACATATTTGCTACCATGTATGTTGCCATAATTCAACTAAGAGCTATGTGTTTCGCTTCTTCCGGGATCTTCCAAATAGAGAGGACCGTTATATCCATGAAGAAGGTATTTATAGGCTTCTAAGCCAAGAACTGAGTTTGCCTGTACCGAAAATATTATATACTGATCACACCAGACAACTCGTTTCTACTAACTACATCATAATGGAGTATGTTTCAGGAGAGCATTGGCAATTTCTTGCTCATTCGGACAATCCCCGCACTAATTCTATAGAAAAAATGAAGATTCAAGAGCAAGTAGGTGCTTTGTGCGCTCAGATTCATGGGTTGGAAAAATCCTCTCAAGACAATCCAAGCTTTATACAGACTCTGCTACGGTCAATAGAAAACCTCGAGAGATGCGTAGAGGATGGGCAATATCAGGTGAGTCTAAGTGCTATTTCTGAAGCGAAAGATCTGATCCAAAAAGCACCTTGGCTAAAACTCACAAAGCATTCCTTGTACAAAGCAGATGCTGAGATTTTATTTTCTAAGGACCATAGGCAAAATTGGGATGTATCTGCTATTATCGATGTAGAAGCAATGGATTTTGGTGACCCATATTTAGACTTAACCAACTTTCTTTGTGAGCCGACGCCGATTTGGAAGCTAGAAGAACCTCTGGAGGTTGTTTCGCCTGAAGAAACTCGAAAGAAACCTCTCTTTCGTGGGTATGAATCAGTCAGGAGCATAGATTACTCGAGGCTCGCAAAAGTCTGCATTGCTATGCATTTATCTATTATGTGTTCTACCGCCGCGCAAATCTACCGGCCTGAAATTAGGCAATATATCAATGTAAAAAAGAGAGAAGAAATTTATGACAGCCTTTTAGATGCTTGTGTAAATCGTTATTTAATTGGCTGATCTTAATATGGACTTGACCCGTTTTAGTGGATAGTCAGGTATCGCTGACGGACTATCATTAGACTATTTGGAGACAATCATGCTGCCTGAAAATCGCATTCCGACGCATCCAGGTGAAATCCTTTTGGAAGAATTTCTGAAACCTTTGGGAATAACCCAGGTAGCGTTTGCCAAACACATTGAAGTGCCACTTCAAAGAGTTAATGAGATTATACGTGGCAAGCGGGGCGTAACGCCTGAGACAGCCTGGTTATTTTCTCAAGCACTGGGGACAACACCTGAGTTATGGATGAATCTTCAACGGAATTACGATCTGGCTAAGACCCGACTACAAAAAAAGATTCCAAAACTTCAACTTGATCCGTTTTAAGGACTTGTATCGCAGAATGGATCAGTTGAGCAAAAAATAACAAAGCCCGTCAATCGGTGATGATCGACGGGCTTTTGTTTGTACTCGAAAGCTACAAATAATAACATTAGGAATTTGATAGAGGCTATTAAGATTGGTCAACTCCAAACATCAATCACAGGTTTGATACACAAGCCCTTAATACTCCACCTAAGCGGGGCAACTCCAGATGGACAGTATCTCTCTTTTTTACGAGCGATATGCAAAATCGGTCTTGATAAATTCGATTCTTAATGTATCTTCATTGTATCTACTGCTCAAAGGAGGAAAAATATGGAAACCCGTGTGCAGAAATGGGGCAATAGTTTGGCCCTGCGCATTCCCAAACCACTCGCTATCCAGATCGGGCTTGAACCCAATTCACCGGTTGAATTATCGCTGCGTGGCAAGGAGTTGGTCATTGAGCCTGTGAAGCCGTCTAAATTGAAGTTGGACGATCTTCTATCCCAGGTGACCGAACACAACTTACACGGTGAAGTAGATACTGGACCTGCGACAGGCGGTGAAATATGGTGACGTCAAACGAGTACGTCCCACAGCGCGGCGATGCGGTCTGGATTAACTTCAATCCACAAGCAGGACATGAGCAAGCTGGACGTCGCCCCGCCGTTGTGCTCTCACCGGGCGCTTACAATGGCAAAACGCATTTGGCAATACTCTGCCCAATTACCAATCAAGTGAAGGGGTATCCCTTTGAGGTCGCCATTCCCGCTGGGTTAGACGTGACGGGTGTTATTCTGTCAGATCAGGTCAAGAACATGGATTGGCAGGCGAGAAATGTAGCACTGATATGCTCTCTGCCTGCGGAGATAGTGGATGCGGTTTTACAAAGAGTCGAAACGCTCCTGTCAAGGGAATCTAAAGAGGCGATTTAGAACACTACTGCATCATTGAGTTTTCTGATACGGTAAAAAGTTCAGTGAGTGGTACGGTTGGGCAACAAACGTATCGTCTCGCTGAACTTTGGGCCTATCCGATTCACGACAGGAACGAAATAAAGCGAGTTGAATCCCATCAGGGGTATAGATCAGGTGGTTGATATGCAGTCTTAACAGGTCTTTCTGTTCCCCTGGTGTGGCTTCAGAAAATATTTCTTCAAAGGTCGTAAGTTTTTGCTCCCACAAAGCAACGCTTACGGCCTTTTGTTTTTCCTCTGATAGCGTTGCCTCGTTCTCCATCATCTCTTGCTCTATTTCACTTTTTGCTCTTCGAGATCAATAATTTTTTGGTGACCATATATCGTTTTTTTTCACCCTATATAGTGAGAAAAATCTAAAATACAGGTTGGCTTTTTTTAGAAGAAAAAACCATATCTTTATTAGAAACAATCTTTTATGAATAAAATTATTTGTAGAAATCCAAATTGGCATAGTTATTGCATGATAAAGGGTAGTGTTAATGATAGACCAGCTATCCATCAACACAATCGTTTCTTGAGCGGGTGATTGCTTGCTTCCCATATTAAAAGTGGAGTTACCCCATTTGTATGCAGGTTAAGAGTCCTGTAACCGAAAGGGCGTCTCTGCTGGGCGCAAGCTGGCGCTGAGGGAAGCCCTTCACAACTTGAGAAATTCGCATTTAACCACGGGAGGATATGATGCAAAAGTTTCATTCGTTGTTCAGTCTCGCTCACTTATTGTACGGTGTCAGTCCAGTCCGCTGCCTTTTTGGCGCAGTGATCGCACTGACACTTTGGGCTTCCGGATGCGGCAACGATAGCACGGGCACGGAAGAGCCATGCTGCCGACTGAGACTATAGGGTTACCATAAATATAAAAAACAAAGCACCTGCGACTTTGGATTTGTCACAGGTGCTTTTTGTTTGTCGTGTACTCTGGTTAAAGCCCGTCGGTTTTTCCGGCGGACTTTGTTTGTTTGCGGGCGGTCACGGGGCACCGCCCCTACTAATCCACGGATTCAAAAATTTCTTTTCCCCCCAGATAAGGTCGCAGGATTTCGGGGATGGTGACGCTGCCGTCTTTGTTTTGGTTTTGTTCGACGATTGCGGGGATGATGCGGCTGGTCGCCAGGCCCGAGGCGTTGAGGGTGTGTACGAGTTCGTTTTTGCCGGTTTCTGTGCGTTTGAATCGGATGCTGCCGCGTCTGGCCTGATAGTCGCTGGCATTGGAGGCGGAGCTGACTTCTTTGTATTCGTTCATGCTGGGGATCCAGACTTCGATGTCGTATGTTTTGGCCATGGATGCGCTGACGTCTTTTGCGGCGAGCATGGATACGCGGTGATGTAGACCCAGACCCTGAGTGAGTTGTTCGGCTTTGTCGATGAGTTCTTCGAGCGCGTCTTCGGAGTCTTCTGGGCGAGTGAATTGAAACATTTCGATTTTGTTGAATTGGTGACCGCGAATCATGCCCCTTTCCTGCGCCCGATAGCTGCCGGCTTCTCTGCGATAACAGGGGGTGTAGGAGAAGAATTTTTTGGGGAGGTCTGTTTCGGGGATGATTTCGTCCCGGTAGAAGTTGATGAGTGCGGTTTCAGAGGTGGGCAAGAGGAATTGCACTTTGTCGTCGCCGGTTTTGAGGTGGAATACGTCGTCGGCAAATTTGGGGAATTGTCCGGCGGTAAAGCCACATGCTTCGTTGAGTATGTGCGGGGGCAGTACAAATTCGTAGCCGTCGGCAATGTGGCTGTCGATGAAGTAGTTGAGTAAGGCCCATTCGAGGCGTGCGCCGTCGCCGATATAGACCCAGAATCCGGTTCCGCCCATTTTGACGCCGCGTTCGTAGTCGATCAGGCGCAGATGGGTGACGAGTTCGATGTGGTCCTGGGGGGCAAAGTCGGGTGCGGGTTTTTCACCCCATGTGCGTACGACGCGGTTGTTTTCTTTGTCTCCGGGGGGTACGTCGTCTGCGGGTATGTTGGGGAGGCTTTCGATGAATGTGTGGATGTTTTGTTCGGTTTCCGCGAGTTCGGTTTCAATGGTTTTGATGCGGGTCGAGACGTCGCGCATTTCTGTTTGGACCTGGGCGATGTCTCCGCCCGCTTTTTTTATTTGGGGGATTTGGGCGGAGACGCGGTTGCGTTTTGCGCGCAGTTGCCCGGCTTCTGCGATGTGCGCGCGGCGTTTTTCATCCCAGATGAGCAGGTCTGTGAAGTCGATGTCGTCCATGCGTTTTTTCAATGCCTGGATGACGTCTTCGGGGTTTTTGCGAATGAGGTTGATGTCGAGCATGAAGGATTACTCCTGAAGAGAATAGAAAAAAATGTGCCAATTTGTTAGTCGATATGTGGTCTTTTTGACCATCATGTTCCATTTTTGCCACATGAATTTTTCAGTCAGATATGAGTGTTTTGGGATAAGTTCTGTAAAATCAAGTATTAAAAAAATTTTTACAAAAAATGACAGAAATGGCACGGGATTTGCTCTGTATAAAGATACCGAAATACTGTCACCCATAGAAGGAGAAATGACATGATGTGCATCGATCTGGAAAAACGCGACCAAATGGCGTATCGCGCGCTGTTTTATGCGATTCACGGTGATGTTGACCGGTCTGAAAAGATTCGGACTATGCTGCGCCAGAATAACGAGACACAGGAACGGGTTCCCGCTGCTACTCGTGAATTTGTTCCGGTTTAGATGAGCCCTCTTTGCTGTAGTGCGTCTTGCGCTTTTGCAAAGCCGTCTATGGCTTCGCGGTCTCGCCCCCAATCGACTAGTTCTTCCATGCCGTGTTGAAAACTGACACTGGGCTTAAAGCCCAGTGTTTTTTTTATGCGTGAAATATCGGCAATGCTGTGGCGGGTATCGCCCTGGCGATAGGTTCCGGGGATGTCGGGCGCGAGGTGTTCAGTACCCAGGATGTTGGACAGGGTCAGAGCGATGTGTTCGATGGATGTGCCGCTTCCGCTGCCGACGTTGAAGGCCTGGTAATCTCCTTCGGATTTTTCCATGGCGAGGATGTTGGCCCTTACGATGTCGTGGACGGAGATGAAGTCGCGCGATTGTTTGCCGTCTTCGTAGATGACGGGTCGTTTGTTGTTTTTGAGGCGGCTCATGAAGATGGCGGTTACACCCGTATAGGGGTTGGAGAGCGATTGCCGGGGTCCAAAGATGTTGAAGTAGCGCAGGGCTATTGAGGGGATTTTGTAGGCGCGGCCTATGTTGAGGACCATGTCTTCTTGATGCGTTTTGGTTTGTGCGTAGATGGTATGGCATAAGCGTTCGGTGTCTTCGGATACAGGTGCTGGAGGCATGTCCTGGTTGCACAGGGGGCACCTGTGTTCCCAATGGGCTTTTTTTAGCTGGTTTTCTGGGCGGGGACCAGGGTGTTGTGTACCGTGTTCTGCACATGTGTAGCGGCCCTCGCCGTAGCTGGTTTGCGAGGCTGCGACAATGAGTTTTTCTATGTTGTGTTTGTTGTTGACGAGGATGTCGAGCAGGTTCGCGGTGCCACCGGTGTTGACGTCAACGTATTTTTTGATTTCGTATTGCGATTGTCCCACGCCAACGGCGGCGGCTTTGTGGAAGATGATTTCAATGCCTTGAAGGGCTTTTTTTACGGCGTCGTAATCGCGGATGTCGGCCTGGATAAATTCGGCATGGGGATTGGCGTAGTCCGGCAATTCGCGGTTGGGGTGTACCTGAGGGTCCAGGTTGTCAAAGATGCGGACGCGGTGCCCGCGCTGTACGAGTTCATCGACGAGGTAGGAGCCAACAAATCCCATGCCGCCGGTGACGAGAATATTTTTGGTGGTCATTTATTCCAAAATTTTTCGAATGTTGAATTTTTCACTGGGCTGGGGCCCCCGGGTCAACATGTCGGCGAGCAGGCCCGTGCAGACGAATTGTACGCCGAGTACGGTGAGGAAAACCCCGAGCATGAGCAGGGGATATCGGTATTGAATGGTGCCGGTTTGGAACCAGAGGGATGCGATGTACGCGTTGATGAGCATGCCTGTGATGCCAAAGATGAGGCCCACTGTGCCAAAGAGGTGGAGGGGGCGGCCCATGTATTTGCCGATGTACATGACGGTGAGGAGGTCAAGGAAGCCTTTGAGCAGGCGTCCCCAGCCGTATTTGGTTACGCCGTATTGTCGCGGGTGGTGCTGGACGGGGATTTCACCGATGCGATACCCCTCCAGGTGGGCGAGTACGGGGATGTAGCGGTGGAGTTCGCCGAGTACGCGTATGTCCTTTGTGACTTCGTTGCGATAGATTTTGAGGCCGCAGTTAAAGTCGTGTATGTCTATGCCCGATACAAAGCCCGTGACCCAGTTGAAGAATTTGGAGGGCAGGGTTTTGCCCAGCGGGTCAAAGCGTTTTTTCTTCCATCCAGAGACGAGGTCATAGCCTTCTTCGATTTTGGCCAGCAGGTTGGGAATTTCTGCCGGGTCGTCTTGCAGGTCGGCGTCCATGGTGATGATGTATGTGCCGCGTGCGCGTTGAAATCCGGCGGTATAAGCAGCGGCTTTGCCAAAGTTGCGGCGAAATTGGATGACTTTGACTTCGGGATAGGTGTTGTGCAGGTCTTCCAATACGGTGATTGACCCGTCGGTGCTGCCGTCGTCGATGAAGATGACTTCGTAGGTACGGTCCTGGGTAGAGAGCACGCCGCGGATTTGTTCCATGAGCGGGCGCAGGCTTTCTTCTTCGTTGAGCAGGGGTATGACGAGGCTGAGGTCCATGGATCGCGTGTTGTTTAAGGTTAGAAGATGAGAATTAAGACAAAGATAGCAAAGGGCGCGTTTTTTGACAAATGCGAATGGGATCTTCACCTGAATTTTAAGACGTAGGTGTCGGGATTGCGGACGATGAGGAGGACTTTAAAGCGATTTTCATGTGTCTGGATGGCGGGGATGAGAAATTCGGGTGTGGACCGATATCCGATCTGGTCGATGACGACGATACCGATGCTTTTTTGCTCAAATTCGGCAATTACCTCGTCAGGCGTTTTCCAGGCGTAGCCCGTGGCTTTGCGGTTGGCAATGGCGTTCATGAGATAGGGTTTGCGGCAGGCGATTTTGACATCGGGTTCGGTGTTGTTTTTTATCCATTCTGCAGCGATAAAGTAATTATTCCACTCGGTTGGCAACCTCCCGGTGTATTTGGCGAGGGTGTTGGTCTCAAAAATATTTGCGCCGAGGAGAAAGAGAAAAAAGAGTACGACACCCGCGCGCGAGGCGGTTTTTTTTAGTGCTCGGGCGAGAAGGTGGAGGAGTTCGTCCAGGCTGGTGAGGATGGCGTAGAAGAGGATGGGTATGACCGGGACGAGAAAGCGCGTGTCGGACCACATATCGGGCCAGAGGATGTAGAGGATCAGATAGCAGGTGAGGTACACGATGAGTAAGTGCCGTTTTATGAGTCCGACGATCAGGGCGTAGAGGGTCAGGCCGGAGAAGAAGAGGCCGACGAAATAGTTGGCGTCGATAAAACTGGGTAGCAAGATGTAGGGGATGATTTTCAGGCCGTAGAGGTCGAGATTTGCGATGATGCGTTCGATCAGGGCGGTGAATGTGATCATGCCCTCTTCCGGGCGATAGGGGTTTATGCTGAGGAGTTGTTTGATGTAGGGGGTGCCGCCGAGTGATGCGTTGCGGATTTGCCAGGGCAGGGCGAGGAGGAAGCTGCCTGTGGCGATGAGGCCCGCTTCTTTCCATTTTTTGTGCAGGGCAAAGAAGATGATGCCTGTGGCGATGAGGATGAGGCCCGCGCTGCGGATGTAGTAGGCTGCGATTATGGCGATGATTGCAAGTGCGAGTGTGGATAGGGTGCTGGATTTTTGTGCGCGGTGGAGGAGGAGGAGGGCGATGAGAGAAAACAGGAGAAAGGGGATTTCGGACATGATCTGGTGCGAATAGTCCAACAGGAGAGGGGATGCGAGACATAGTGCGCTTGTGCCGAGTGCCATGGGGGGACTGGCAAAGCGGCGGATGAGGAGATAGGTGAGCGGGATCGAGATGGCGTAGAGGAGGACGACGAGGCTTTTGAGCGCGATGAGGTTGTCGGGGAAGAGGAGGTGGGTGATGGCGAGGAGGAGCGGAAATCCAAAGGGGTATTTGGTGTGTGGGACGGGTTCGCCTTCGATGGTCTCCGAGAGTCCATACCCTTCTGCAAGAGATCGCCCCAGGTTGATGAATTGGGCGTTGTCGCCAGTGAGGGAGAGGTTGGCGTCGAAGAGGAGGATACCCATGAGCAAACCGCACAGGCCCAGTGCGGGCAAGAAATAGGGTTTGCTTTCCCATTGCGCGAGGTTAAAGAGGGGAGAGGATGTCTTTTGTTGGCGTTTTTTGTTCATGATAGTTTATTTAGTTAATATCAGCAGGGCTGTCATCGCTATTGAGACTGAAACTCCAATTCGGGTGCGCTCATTTCGGGATTCGCCAAAAGGCTTTCTAATATGGTCCTGGTATTTGCATGTTCTGGATTGATAGACAGGGCTTGCTTGTATGCCGATATCGCGTCCTCAATTTTTCCTTTTGTATGGAAGAGGACGCCCAGAATAAAATAATTTTGTTCATTTTTTGGATCTGTTTTTACAATCAGGCGAAAAAACTGAATAGCTGCGTTAATCTCGCCGCGTTGATAAAGGAAGATTCCTAATTTCTTTATGTGATGGACATGTGCAGGATTTCTTTTGGCTACAACTGAAAATACCTGAACAGACTCCGAAAATCGATGCTTTAAGAATAGGGCATTAGCGTAATTTAAGATGCCTTTATTATAGTCTGGATCTATCTGTATTGTCTCATAGTACATTTGAAGAGCTTTGTCAAGATCTCCTACTTGTTGATAGGATACCCCTAAATTATTTGTCAAAAGAGAAAATTTTAGCTTGTATTCTGATAGAACACGCTCGTAATATTTGATCGATGTTTTGGGATCTTTTTTATGGTTAGGGCTTTGATAAAAATTCGCATCATGCCACAGGTAGTACCCTTCGTAAATTTCCATTTTTCGCAAACTGAGAATTGTAAGACATATAATGATCGGCGAAAAACAGGCGAATTTTATGCGTGAACTTAAAGGAATAATAGAAAAGAACCAGAGTAAAAAGGCGGCGAGAACGGTTGCGCCACCTATCGCAGGACAATACCAATATCGGGGGAAGTAGGAGTAATTATCCCATAATGTATAAGGCAAAATTGTCATGAGAATCCAGACAGTGGCAAAACAAATCGTTTTGGACTGATAGGCAGCATATCCCAATCCAATCAGGATTATCAATCCCGCTGCTGCATACCAATCGAAATAGGCTCTCGGTATATCAAAAGGAGCACCGGCTTCCCAGCCGAATGGTGCAAAGCTCCAATTCAGAAAAAGTCGTCCTACAAAAAAAGCGAAGTTGTAGGGTATATGTAAGCCAGGGCGATAAATTTCTTGATTTGATGGAAGATTCTGATAATAGATTTCATTGATTAAAAACAGCAGGGCAGCAAAAACGAGAAACGGCAATAGAATAGCGATGTCCTTAAAACGCGGTTTTGATTTGTGTTGAAACCATAGAAGAAGAATAATTGCAAAAATAACGCCCAATGATTCGTAACTAAAAATTGTCGCTGCATAGGCAAAAGAAGCGACAATGAGATGAACTTTGCGGTTGGATATCAGATATTTTGCAAAAAAGAGAACCGTTGTCAAGGCAAAGCCAGTTCCCAAAAGTGCGGCACTGGCTGACACCCAGTAGATTGCTTCATAGTGGGTTGTATTGATCGCAAATAAGAAGCCACTCAGGGCTGCGAGTTTTGGACAAGAAAAAAGCGTTAGTAAGAGCCGGGCACACAGCAGGCTGTTGAGAACGTGAAGTAAAATGTTGAGAATATGATACCCTGTTGGTTCTTCACCAAAGACCTTGTAAGCTGCATAAAAGTAGAAGGATAAGACAAATCGCAGTCGCAGTGCCGTTTTTTCAGGTGCAAAAATAGCAGTTATGTTTTCCTGTGCGCTCTTTGCTTTTTCAATATGATCGAGATCATCATAAGACCAGGGGTGATTGCGTAGCCCTGCGAAACCAATACCACAAAGGCAAGCTATACACAGGATGTAGATTAACAGATAACGAGTTGGTACTCTGTCATTCATTAAAAATTTCCTGGCGTGTCAAAACAATTCTTAAAACGGTTAGTACAGCGGCGAAGTTGGAGGTTGTTAAGTATGCGAGTATAGCGATTGTCGATAGGGTTGACAGAATTAATTGACGCATGGTTCTCGCCTTATTGGTGACGTAGATTTTAATGACCGCGTGTGACCCAGTGCATGAAAAAAATGCTTTATCCCAAAATGAGAGGTATCAACTTATTCAGGTGTTGTTCGCGGGTAAAGGCCTTGTGGTATCGGTCAATGGATGCGCGACTCATCGCTTCAAACTTGTCTGGATTTCGGATGTAAGATTCGATTGCGCGTGCAATTTCTTCAGGTTGATCAAAGGGGATCAATTCCGCGACCGTACCTTCTTCTACCATTTCCGGTATCGTGCGATAGGGTGTTGTGATCACAACCAGCCCAAATGCGAGTGCTTCGATGATCGATATCGGTTGTCCTTCGTACACATAGCGGGTTGGAAGCAAAAAGAAGTGGCTCTTTTGCAGGAAGCGAAGTTTTCTATCTCCATCGACGGGACCATGCCAGAACGCGTGTTCGCCAAGTCCCAATTTTTTAATCCGGTGCAGAAAATCGGTTTCCGCTTCTTCAGGGGTTGAGTACGGGGAAATGTCGGAAGCAAGGACGAAGCTGCCACAAAAATGACATTCGGCGTCGGTTCTCAAGTCATGTACCAGGATGTGCAGTGCTTCGAGTACCTGGAGGTAGCCTTTGCTCACGATCAGGTTGGAGAGGTAGAGGAGCTTTGGGCGTTCTCCCGATGGCAGATGTTTTGGTTCGACGGATCGTTCTTCTATATCGTACGGCAGGCCGTTAAAGACGACCCGTGTTTTATCTCGCAAAGCAGGTTCAAAATCGAACATGCCGCGCAGACTTTTTCCGAGGATCAGTATTGTGTCCACAGGTTTGAGAAAGGCGCGTACCACATGCTGTTTTAAAGGCGAAAGAGAGGCGTAGAAGCCGTCGTAATTTCCCCCGTGTACGTGAATCACAATGCGCTGTCTGCCGATGGTGGCCAGGAGTATAAATATGCTGTCTCTGAGAAATCCCACCCAATTTTGAGCGGCACTGAGGTATAGAATTTTTTGACCGAATAAAAGGATAAGTGCTCTGAAGAAGGGGTTGAGAAGTTGTATTAACCGCCTTAGAGTGAAGCCGCCCTCTGGCCTTGTGTGTTTTCCTCCGCTGAGGTTGATCACCTTATATGGCAACGCGCGCTCTTGAAATCCCTCGCAGACCATCTGAAATGCAATGGTTTGTCCAGTGAGAGGGGGAGGCAATGATCCGATTAAAATTGTCGCTGGTATAGACAAGATATGAATCCTCTTTTGTCGTGCGCTCAGTCATCGTTTATATAATTTTCTCGAAAAATGCTTCATACTGCGATGCCACGAGCCGGTGGTCGGATTTGCCCAATGCGTTTTCGCGTGCTCTGCGGCCTATTTCTGGATTGACAGGTGTGCTGGTGAGTTGGAGAATTTGTTCGGCAAAGGCGTCAATATCGTAACGCGGGATGAGGTACCCGCTTTTTTCGTGTTCGATGACTTCGCGCAGGGACGGGAGATCAAATGCGACAACATTGCGTCCCAATGCCATTGCGCCCAATAGCGAATGTGGGATGAGGTTGAAGGTTGTGGTGATTACGACGCACCGCGCTCTGGCCTGGTAGTCGGGCATTTCGTTTTGGAGGACGGCGCGTTTGGAAACATTGGGGTAGTTGTTGGGGTCAATTTCTGGATTGACGCCTAAGAATTCGAAATGCACTTCGGGGTCTTGTTCATAGACTTTGTGTATGATGGGTTCCAGGTATTCCCATCCCATGATGTCGCGCGATGCAAAGTGATTGCCCACGCATAAGACGCGCTTGGGGTCGGGGTCTTCTTCTCTTAAGGTGAAGATGTCCGGATCTACGGAGCAATACATGACTGCGGAGTCCATGTTATGGTGTTTCAGGAGATATTCGCGACCCCATTCGCATACGCTGACCTGGTGTGCGAATTTGTACACGGTCCCCGCAAATCGCTTGATTGATGGTACCCACCAGTGGGTGAGTACGATGGGAATACTGGGACGGAGTTTTTTCCATTTGTACAGCAAGGCGGATCCCACATCCTGTGTTGTGCCGACCCATAAGACATCGGGATTTTTCGGCCATTCGCGTTTTACCCCTTCGGGTACCGCAGCATGTTTTTCTTCCCATTTTCCAAAGCCTTCGGTGAGGTAGATTTCATGGCCGCGCGCGACCCATTCGCGCAACAGACTTTCCTGTACGCCTCCGTGAGCGGCATAGACATGGATTTTCATAATAAGGTTCTCCGTTTATATGAGTCGTTTCTGCCAGCTTGCGACAATTTCGGCAAAGGTGTCTTCGAGGGTTTTTGTGATGTCCCAGTTGGGGTAGTGCGATTTCATTTTGCGAAGGTCGCTGTAATAGCAGATGTGATCGCCTTCGCGGTTCTGGTCGGTGTAGGTGTATTGCATTTTTTTGTCGGAATACCGGGCGACGAGGTCAAATGCTTCGAGGATGGAGCAACTGTTGTTTTTGCCGCCGCCGAGGTTATAGACTTCGCCGCATCGGGGCGATTGGACAAATGCCCACATGAAACGGGCGACGTCGAGGGCGTGTATATTGTCGCGGACCTGTTTGCCTTTGTAACCGTAGATGGTGTACGTGCGGCCTTCCATGTTGCATTTGACCAGGTAGCTCAAAAAGCCGTGTAGTTCAACGCCGCTGTGATTGGGTCCGGTGAGGCATCCGCCGCGCAGGCAACAGGTGGGCATGGAAAAGTAACGCCCGTATTCCTGTACCATGACGTCGGCGGCGACTTTGGATGCGCCAAAGAGCGAGTGTTTGGACTGGTCAATGGTAAATGTTTCGGGGATGCCGTGTTTGTACGCGGGGTCGTCGTAATCCCAGCGGGTGTCCAGTTCTTTTAAGGGGATGTGGTTGGGGGCATCGCCATAGACTTTGTTGGTGGACATGTGGATAAAGGGGGATTCGGGGCAGGTTTGCCGCGCGGCTTCGAGGAGGTTGAGCGTGCCGACGGCGTTGGTGTCAAAGTCGCCGAAGGGTATGCGTGCGGCGAGGTCGTGTGAGGGTTGGGCGGCTGCGTGTACGATGGCGCCGGGTTTTATTTTGGACAGGAGTTCGCAAATGCCCATACGGTCGCGGATGTCTATTTCGTGGTGGTGGAAGTGTTTTAAGACGGTGTTGAGGCGTTTTTGATTCCAGCGCGTGTCTCCCTGGGGACCAAAAAAGACGGCGCGCTGGTTGTTGTCAATGCCGTGGACTATATATCCCTGTTCGGCAAAATAGATGCAGACTTCTGAGCCGATGAGGCCCGATGAACCAGTGACGAGGAGGGTTTTCATGGATGCGCTTTTAGTTCGTGATTTGGCCGATGGATATAAGATTGAGAGGAAAAAAATAGGGTTTTGAGGGGGAAAGGTCAAATTCTAATTATTTTATTGCTTTCAGGCGAAAAACAATGTCTCGGGCGGGAATGATAAAAGCAAAAAAGGATTCGTATAGTTCGGGATAGATGTTTGCCAGCCATTCGATGCCCAGTCTGCGAAAGAGAGGGTTGAATGTGAGCCGGACTTCGATTTTTTGGAATTTTTTAGCCACTTTCGGACGGTGTTCGAGGACTCCGGGGTTGTAAAAGATATTCAAAAATCGACGCAGTTTGCCGGGAGGGTCCGGAAATGGCTCGGACAGATAATCGAAGGTGCGGTAGCTGAGATGGTGGCGATGGGTGGGATCGTTATAGGAACTGGACGAGGAAAAGTGGGGTGTGGCGCCTTCCAGATAAGCATTAGGGCTGGAGATACGCCAGATTTCTTCCATTACGCGCGGGATATCCGTCAGGTGTTCGATTACGTGGCTGAAGACGATGTGATCGAAGACATTGTCTTTGAATGGATAAAAGAATTGTTCAAGGTTGACAATGACGTCGGCGGCAGAGCCTCGCGTGATATCTGCACCGATTGCACCGGCACTTTTGTTTGAACCACAACCGAGATCGAGTATTCGTTTCATATGTTGTCGGGTACGAGACTGCTCGTATCGTGCCATTTGTATTGATGTGAGTCGTCACAATGTAAGATAAATAGCAAAATTTTGCGAAATAAATATTGTGGGTGTACACCCCTATTTTTATTGGCATAAAAATGCCGCGATGTCGTTCGGGTCCCAGAGGTGGAGGTGCGGATCGCGGAGGTTTTTGAGGGTGTCGGTGAATCCGGATTTGGAGGTGATGAGGTAGAAAGCGTCTGAGGTTGGGAGGTTTTGGGCGCGGTGTTTGAGGGTTTGCAGGACGTCTGTGCCAACCGGGGTGGATGTCCATTTGCATTCGACAAAGAGGGTTTGCCGGGTTTCGGGGTTGAGGGCGACGAGGTCTATTTCGCTTTGTCTGTCCCACCAGCGTCCGATTCGGTGAAAGTAGAAGGGCGCGGCGTTGTGGTGGTTGCGTTGGATTAAGAGTTCTCGCGTGATGTTTTCAAAGGCAAAGCCCATGAATTCCGAGACGGAGGTGTTGAGTCGATTGAGAAAATAGGGGAAATTGCCCGATTCATAGATGCTCAATTGCCGATAGATGAATCGCATCCAGAATGTGATAAAGGGGTCGCGGATTTTATAGCGGCTTTTTTTTGTTTTCCAGGATTGCTCAGTAATGGGTACTTCGCGTTCGATGAGGTCGAACAGGTCGGATAATTCTCGCAGGTATTTGGACAGGCTCGTGGCTGGCAGTCCGGCGGGACCTGCGATTTCAGATCGGCGGGTTTTGCCCGTGGCGATGGCTTCGAGGATTGCGAGATAGGTGTGTGCAGTACCCCCGAATTCAGAGAGGATGATGTCGCGCATTTCATTGCGAAAGGGGGCAAATGGGGTGAATAATGCGCGATGGAGAATGTGGGGGATGGTGCTGCCGCCCAATCCCATACTTTCCATTATTTCGTAGTACCGGGGCATGCCGCCAAAGATGCCATAGAGGGTCAGGATGTCTGTGGGCGATTGAAAGCCGAGTTCTGTGGCGATTTGATAGATGGCGTCGATGGGTAAAGGGCTGAGGTCTATTTCCCGGGTGAGGCGACCGTAGAGGGGTTCTTTGGCGTCCTGGAAGACTTTTTTCATCAGGCCGACGACAGAGCCTATGGCGATGAGATGGATTCTGGATTGTTTTTGCCATGTGTCCCACACGTCCTGGAGGATGGAATAGATGGCGAGTTCGATGGTGAGAAAGTTTTGAAATTCATCGAAGACGACGATCAGGGGTTGACGCTGGGTTTCGGCAAAGAGGAATACGAAAAAGTCTTTCCAATCTGTAAATGTTGGCGCGTGGGCAATGTGCGATTTGAGGGTGGCGGAGAATTCGGCGAGGAGGGCATTTGAGGGGCGTTTTTCGACAAAGAAATAGATGCCGCGATTCTGGAGATGCTGGCGCACGAGTTCTGTTTTTCCTATGCGGCGGCGCCCAAAGATTGCGGTGAATTGAGAATATTGCGCGGATCTTTCGGTGAGGTCTCGAAGGAGTGCGAGTTCTGTTTCTCTGTCGTAGAATTTCATTATTATTCTCTTAATAATTATTATTTTTAGAATAATAATAGAAAAGAGGACAAATGTCAATGTGAAATAAGCTATCAGTGGATCAACATGAAGCCGTTATCGCGGTATGGTGTTGAGCCGCGATCCAGAGATTTTTGCTTTTGATTTTCATCCTGTCCATCCTTTCATCCTGCCCATCCTGATCCAGGTTTGATGGTGCGGATGACGGTTTTGATTTCGTCGATGAGTGTTTTGCGTTCAACGATGAGGAGGCCCGAGCCATAACCGGTGGTGAAGATCGCACTGCCTGCGAGGACGCCTATTGGGATTGGCAATGTGTTGAGCCATTCGGCACTGGCAAAGTGCATGCCGGTGCCAATGGCTGCGGCGATGAGCGGGGGGGCGAATGTTTTGGCGATGGGCAGATCGACGTGTGCGCGAACGAGGATGAGTGCAAAGATGAAGCCGACGATGGCGATGGCGTTCATGCTGATGGCGATGCCTATCGCTTCCATGTGGTGGGCGAGATAGGGGGCGAGGATGAGGAGGATGAGGGCTTGAGCCGAGGTGAATTTTGCGATGCTTTTGGGGCTGCCCACGCTGTAGAAAAGGGCGTGTACGTCGTCGAGGAGAGGACGGCAGAGGGAGTAGATGATGAGCCATTGGAGCAGGGGGGCGGCAGGTGCCCAGTCGGGTTTGAAGATGTGTATCCATCGGTTGGCTTCGAGCGCGAGTACGAGGGAGATGGGGACTGTGGTGCGGAGGATGAGGCGCGTGGTTCGGCGGTATGCTGCGGAGAGTTGGTCCCGGCTGTTCTGATAGCGCGCGTACACTGTGGCGGTGATGCGCACGATGACCATGGTGATGGCTCCGCTGGGTATCTGTGCAAAATTGTGTGCGGCGTCGTATATGCCGCGCAGGCTTAACCCGAAGAACAGACTGATGATGAGTTTGTCGTAGTGTTGGACGA
>JAPOXY010000131.1 GCA_026706845.1 Gemmatimonadota bacterium | reverse complement strand
CTTATCTGGAGGAGCGAGGATATTTGCGTCCGTCAGACCAGTTTCATCAGGCGTACAAGGAAGTTGAGCATAAGGCGCATCAGGTTCATCTGATGATGCTTAAGTTGCGGGCGTTGGTGGAGGTCAAGAGGGTGTGGGATGTGAATCGTATTCTGAAGATTATCACCTTGTTAGATGATATTTCTCAAAAGGAAGAGCGCATTCTAAAAAACGTGTCGAAAGCACTTTAAAGCGGTATATTTTAAATAGACTCACATTGGCACAGATATTGCAGATTATGAGCAATGAACCCATTAGCGTGTACTCAACTCGAGTACCGCGTAACGTCGTAAATCGAGAAAGGAGACAAGCAGTATGAAAACACAAATCATCATATGGGTGGCGTCATTGGTTCTAATAGGGACACTTAATGTAGTCGCAGAAGAAATGCCCGACCCGGCTGATGTATCCAAGAGAACGAATATCAAACGCCTGATGGAAGTAACAGATGCCAGCAATCTCAGCATGCAAATTATGAATCGGCTGATTCTCACCATGCAGGAAGGCCGTTCAGACGCTCATAAAAAGTTCTGGGCTGATTACATGGCTGAAGTTAATCCAAATGATCTTATCGAAATGATCATACCCATTTATGAAAAGCATTTTACTCATGAGGAAATCAAGCAATTGATCGCATTTTATGAATCTCCTATAGGGAAAAAGATGCTTAAAGTCCAACCTCAAATCATGATGGAATCCATAGCGGCGGGCGAAGAGTGGGGAAAACAGTTGGTGCAGAGAGCCATGGAAAAACTCCGCGAAGAAGGGTACCATAAATAGGTGTGTTTCAAAAAACGCAATTTGGAGGTAGATCTCGAAATCCACCCCAGGGCTCATTATATTGGAGATTCAAAGAAGGTTCTTTCAGGCTTGCTGTTAGAACCTTCTCATTTTATACTGTGTTTTGACAATATCTCTATTAAACCCCAAGAGATTCGTTATGAAAAAAATGCATTTGATCAATCTTACTCTCCTGTTGATCTCAGGTCTGTTTACAGGTTGTGGCAGCACAGGACTCTACGTTACGGTAACCCAGCCAGCAGAAATTAACCTAAAAGATTTTGACAAAATTGCAGTTGGAGAAATTAAAGGTTCGGGAAGCGGAGTCTTATCGGCACTCAGCGATCTTGTCCGGGTTGTAGGAGGTGGAGAAACCAAAGACTCAGGGAGCCATAAATTCTCCGCTGAGTTAATACAGGTCCTCTTTGAATCTAAACGATTTGAAGTACTCGATCACGAGAGCCTGAAGATGGGTTTTGGCCAGAACAATCGTACCGGAAACATCGCCCTCATTTCCGGCACTATTTCAGAATACAACTACAGCGAGGATTTAACCCACAAAGATGTTGAGCGAAAAGATAAAAAGACGGGTGAAGTCGATACCACGCGAACATACTACCGTGAAGGGACCGCAAAGGTAAGTGTCAGCCTGCGTATTGTGGATTTGCGCACATCAAAAATTTTGGCAACCAGGAAGTTTGACAAATCTGAGAGCGCAAAAAAATCAAGGAAGAATTCAGAGCCGCTCCGTATTGATCGCTCGCGCCTTTTTGAGGCGTGCCGAACGCAAATTATTCGCTCTTTTATGCGGATGATTGTGCCTTATACCGAGCGTGTGTATGTCTCATTTGAAACCGACAAAAAAATACCAGAATTGGAACGTGGCTTTAGAATGGTCAAGCTGGGAAATTGGGATGCCGCGCTTGACATCTTTCAAAGGATAACCGAGACCTATCCCAATTCCCCTTTAGTCCATAAGGCATATTACAATCTTGGTCTGGGCTATATGTACACGGACCTGTTCGATCAAGCGCGAACTGCATTAGAAGAAGCCTATGCCAGGAAGTCCGAAGCCAAATATCTAAATGCCATCAAAAAACTGAATGTACGCATTAAAGATAAGCGTCGGCTGGAAGAGCAAATGTGATAATCACTAACATGAGGAACCAACTGTGGAAGCGTTTATTATTTTAACCATTCTCATTATCGTAATCCTTGGGACTTTTGGTCGATGGGCAAAGAATTTCTTTGGCTGTTGCTGCCATGAGTGTGGAACCAAAATGCAGCCATTCGAAAAACTGCCCGATAATGACAAGTCCGATATACTGGAATACTTCAGGCGTTTTGAGGACCGCGAGCCAGACGTGGAGGGCATCTTCGCGTGTGGGCATTGTCTGCTGGTGTACGATGACTTCTCGGGCGAAAAACGAACAATGGACGGTGACGAAAGATCATTCTGCAAGGTATGCAACTCTGCAGGTGTATCGTATATAGGCCCCATGTCTCCTGGCGATATGGAAAAATTCCAGGAACGGAACAAACATCTGATTGAATCAATTGAGTGCCTGCGATGCAAAAGAAATCCCATGGGAATTTGGGACTGTGTCCCCTGCGACACAGACATCAAGGTAACGGCTTGCCGACGTTGCTATTCAATCTATGCTCAGATGCCCGTCAATGGCAGTCGATACAGATTTCAGGTCCTGCTTTCGGACAACACAATAATCAAGGAGTCACCCGACTCAAAGTGGGGTGTATTTGAGTTCGAGTAAACGATTATATGCAAAGCAGGTCCAACCAAAAAAGCCGACGCACAAACGTCGGCTTTTTGTTTTCATCCATTCCATCGCTCAAGCTGAACTTTCCGGAGGAGCTTCAAAGCGATAAAATCGTAAGCCCTGATATCCCAAGCCTGAAGGACTTGGGTTTTACGGGCTTTGCAGATAAGCAGACATGACATTGGGAATCCTGCGGAGATTTTGCAGAAGTTCTTCGAGGTGATCGGCATTTTTGATCTCTACCTGGAATTGGTTGTTAAATTCCTCGCGCTCAGTCTCGATACTGGCCCCCACAATGGGAACACCGAGATTGGACATAACCTGCGTCATATCGGACAACAAATTGGTGCGATCCCTACCCGTGACCTGGATGGTAGCAGTAAAAGTCTCTGTCTGATCGGTTTCCCATTCGCGCAGAACCCGGCGAATACAACTTCGCGCCTTGGCACTCTTGACAAAATCGAGCCAATCGCGGTGTGGACGCTGGTGCGGCGACGTAATAATCTCAACCGTCTGCCCTGTCTCAAGCGGCGTAGAAAGTGGCACCATCTGACTGTCAATGCGGGCACCCACGCAGCGATTGCCAATTTCGGTATGCACTGCAAAGGCAAAATCGACGGGCGTGGCCTCATCGGGAAGCTGAATCAGATCGCCCTGAGGTGTAAAAACATAAATCTCGTTTGAAAAAAGATCGACCTTGAGTTCTTCGATAATCTCCTGGGGATCTGATGTCTCCCCCTGCCACTCGAGCATATTGCGAAGCCCATCTATGTGTTGATCGAGTTCTGTCCTTTCTGGAGACCCCTCTTTGTAAAGCCAGTGTGCTGCAATACCCTCCTCTGCTGTCTGGTGCATCTCGTGGGTGCGTATCTGCACCTCGATCATCAACCCGCGCGGGCCTATCACCGTCGTGTGCAAAGACTGATACATATTGCTCTTAGGCGTTGCAATGAAATCCTTAAAACGGGGCATAACCGGCGTATAGAGCGAGTGAATCATACCCAGGACGTGATAACATTCCTGAACCGTATCGACCAGTATGCGAATAGCCAACAGATCGTAAATATCTTCAAAAGCTTTGCTCCGCGTCTGCATCTTTCGGTGAATACTGAAGAAATTCTTGGGACGTCCCGTGATCTCCCCTCGAATATTTGCTTCCTTGAGTATTTTTTCCAGCGGCACGCGCATCTCTTCGATATAAGCCTCGCGCTCACGTCTCTTGAGGCGGATCTTTTTGCTAATCGCGCGATAGGCTTTGGGTTCGAGCCACTTGAGAGCCAGGTCTTCAAGCTCCCACCGAATACGCGCAATCCCCAAACGGTGCGCCAGAGGCGCGTAAATATCCAGACTCTCGCGCGCCATGCGCTCGCGCGTTTCAGGAGGCAGGGGATCCAGCGTACGCATATTGTGCAGGCGCTCGCAAAACTTAATGAGAACAACGCGCAAGTCGTTGATCAAAGACAGAAACATCTTGCGGAAATTCTCAGCTTGCTCGGCCTCTTGCGATTGGAAGGTCAGATCTTTGATCCTGGTCACACCGTCAACCAGATCGGCAATATGAGAACCAAAATGACGCGCGATTTGTGCGTGGGTTGCTGTGCCGTGCGCTATGGTATCGTGCAAAATACCAGCCACCAGAGTTGCAGTATCCTGATTGAGATCGATAAGAATACGCCCGACCTCAAGCGCGTGAACAATATACGGCTGGCCCGACTTGCGAAAATGATCCTGATGTGCCTTCCTGGCAAAATAAAAGGCGCGGGTCAAGAGTTCTACATTGTGATCGGAACGACTTTGAAGAGCATGCTGGAGAAACGCATCAAAGGTGGGATCATCTGCGAGGGATTTTTGGGAGAGTTTGGTCATAGCGACCTCCGCTGTACGAATCAGCGAATCTACGAATCTACGGCGGAGTTTGTAACAACTTTGGGTGGTAGAGCGGGATTCGTCTATTCGTCTATTCGTCTATTCGTTACGCCCAGGTAATTAACCCGGTATCACATATTGAATTGAGGTCCTCGTGGTGCGGGCGAATGCGAACCGTATAGCCCCACCGGCCGCTCTTTTGCAAAGACAGGTGCCCCACAAAAGTATGGGAATCCACAAGCACCATCGGCAGCGACTCGCCCTGGACAATTTGCCCCTCTGTGCCGACCTGCCCGTGAAAAATCTCGACAGCCACATCCTCTACAGCCAGGTCGCCCAGCGCGACATCTGCGCGAATTTCGATCTTATCGCCCACATGCGATGTTTGCATCTGGCTCGACGTTACAGAACGGATCGCGACATCCCCCCACCCATGGCGAACCCTATCTTTCCATTCAGCCAGAGCACTGGCTCTTGCGCCATTGTTATCCGAAAGATTTTTTGATCGCGCATGCGCCTTCAAGTAGAACCGCTCGGTATATTCCTGCACCATGCGATGGGTATTGAACTTTGGACACAACACGCGCATGGCGTTTTTCATCCGGGCGATCCATCCTCTGGGCAACCCATCCACACCGCGATTGTAAAAAAGCGGCACGGCTTCTTTCTCGAGAATATTGTAAATTGCCCGCGCTTCAATCTGGTTCTGATATGCCGGATCGTCGTATTCTTTGCCGTGACCGATCTCCCAGCCCAATTCCGGTTGATAGGCTTCTGCCCACCAGCCATCGAGCACACTGAGATTTAGCGCGCCATTGGCAACGGCTTTCATGCCACTGGTACCGCTCGCTTCCTGGGGTCTCATCGGCGTATTCAGCCAGATATCGACTCCTTGCACGAGATAACGCGCCACACACATATCGTAATTTTCGATAAAAACCAGACGGCGATGGAGATACTCGCGCTGCGTAAGACTGAAAATTTCCTGGATAAATTCCTTCCCCGCGTGGTCTTGCGGATGCGCCTTGCCCGCAAAAATAACCTGAACAGGACGTTCCTCATTGCACAGGATGCGCGTGAGCCTTTCGAGATCGTGAAACAAAAGTGTCGCGCGCTTATACGTTGCAAAACGCCTGGCAAAACCAATCGTAAGCGCATCGGCAGTCAGGACCTCGTCGGCGCGCGCCATATCGATTGACGACGCTGTTTCTCTCTGCAACTGCTTTCTGAGACGTTGACGGGCAAATGCAACGAGGCGTTCTCTCCTGCGCTCGTGGACGCGCCAGAGTTCTTCGGGCGGGATATGGTCTATCGTCTCCCACACACTCTGATCGTGCGGTTCCTCCAGGCGCCGAGGTCCCATATAATTGTCCTCAAGCGCGCGCATCTGTTGCGAAATATGGGAAGCAATGTGAACGCCATTGGTAATCGACTCGATGGGGATTTCATTCTTCGGCAACCCGGGCCACAGCGATTGCCACATATTGCGCGAGACCTCGCCGTGGAGTTTGCTGACGCCATTGCGATAGGACGACAGCCTGAACGCGAGCACAGTCATGTTAAAACCGTCGCCAGCTCTTTGGGGACCTCCCTGTCCCAAAGCGAGAAACGCAGGCATGGAAAGACCGAGTTCATGCGCATAGGACCTGAAGTATTTTTCGATCAGAGAAACGGGAAAAACATCGTGCCCGGCCGGAACCGGGGTATGAGTCGTAAAAACGTGACCTGCTGACGTGTACTCTGCGGCCTGATCAAATGTGGCACCATCGGTGTGCATCGCCTGTCGGATGCGCTCCAGCCCCAGAAAAGCCGAATGCCCTTCATTCATGTGGCATACGGTGGGCTGCAGACCCAATGCGTTGAGCGCGCGCACGCCGCCAATACCCAGCAGAATTTCCTGCCGAATGCGCGTTTCACTATCCCCACCGTAAAGTTGCGCCGTAATTTCGCGGATAGACGGCGGGTTTTCCATCAAGTTGGTATCGAGCAAGTACAGGGGAATGCGCCCAACCTGCACTTTCCATATTCGCACCCGCGCTTCTGCCTCGGGAAATGCGAGAGTAATGGTAATATCCCGCCCGCGTTCATCGCGAACAATCTGGACGGGCAGTGCGTAATAGTCATTTTCCGTATATTCTTCTTGCTGCCAACCGTCATTTGTGAGATACTGATTGAAATAGCCGTGTTGATACAGCAGACCCACCGCAGCAAAAGGCAACCCCAGTGTACTCGCAGACTTGAGATGATCTCCGGCCAACACACCCAGACCACCCGAATAAATCGGCAGGCTCTCGGTAAGACCAAACTCCGCAGAGAAATAGGCGATTTGAATATCGGACGCTGTTTTGCCATGGGCAGAGTGAAAATAGGTCTCCCCATCCATAAACGCGCGGAAAGACTCAGACACCCGCTTAAAATGCGCCATGAATCCCGGATTTTCAGAAAGTTGATTCAGGCGTTCCTGGCTGATGTCATTGAGCATGCGCACTGGATTGTGATAAACTGTTTCCCAGAGAATGGGATCAATGCGTCGAAACAGATCCATCGTATCCGGATCCCAGGCCCAGCGCAGATTATACGCCAGTGCTTCCAGGCCCTGAAGCGCTTTGGGAAGCGAAGGTTTGACCACAAAAGTAGAAATTGGTTTCACAGGGTTTTTATCTCCTATTATCTGTCTCCTGAATTTCACACATCTTCAACAGCAACGACCGCATCCGTCTCCCACGATTTTATCGCCGCTTCAATAACCATCTGTGCTTTGAGTGCTTCTTCACCCGAACCCTCGATATCTTCGGGAGATACATCTTCGAGGTTTTGCTCTATCCACCGCCCAATGCGACTTTGAAATGTCTCGCTGAACGCCATCATACCGCCGATGTAGTCATAGCGTTCGAGTTCCATTGAGCGGCGGGGGTGAAAGTGCAGATGTTCACAGGCTTCTTCGAGCACAAAGCGGGCGTCTGATCCCACAACCTCGAGGCGTTCAAGGCCATAAGAACCGCCCGGCCCCGTAGCGTCATAACTTCCGGTGAGATTACCCACCGTACCGTCTGCAAAGCGCATATTGAGTTGCATATTCGACCAGCACACGCGGCGATTGCCATCGTTATCTACCCCGCGCTTAAAAAAAGCACTCACCTTTTCAATATCGCCACAAAAGTAGCGCATAACGTCAATAGAGTGCGGGTGCAGGGCGCGAATGTGGAACCACGGCGACGTTTCTCGGGGGTTATTGATCCACATGGTCATATTGATGATATTGATCTCGCCCAGGCGACCCTGATCAACCCATTCTTTGGCGCGTGCAGCAGCAGGCGTAAACCGATGATTGAGATCAATGCCGTAGCGCAAATTTTTCTTTCGCGCCTTGGCGACCATCTCTTTTGCCTCGTCAATATTATTCGAAATCGGTTTTTCCCCGAGTACATGAACACCCGCTTCCAGGAGTTCCATCGTGGGTTTGTAGTGGTCGCCACCATTTTCATGACCGGCAGTCGCAACACTTGCCACAGTGATATCCAGGCCCGCGTCCATCATATCTCGCACAGTGTAAAATGCCCTGGCACCGTATTGCGACGCGGCGGCGTCTGCGCGTTTTTGGTCTATATCGCAAACAGCAGCGAGATTGCATTGGTCGTGACCATTATAAATAGTGGCGTGTCGGTTGCCAATCCCCCCCAAACCGACCACGGCGACGTTTAATCCCATAAAAAACTCCTTTCTACCAGTTACTGAGTATCCGACCTACAAATGCCGGGACTTCGTCTGTAAAAAAATACATGATGGCAAAGACCCCCATGAGAACATAGAACCCGATTATGGCGAACATAATAATTTTTTTGCGCTTGCTCATTTTGGCACGCGACGAAGCTCTCAGATCGCGCGGTTGTTTGAGGAAAGACTCTGATTTACCTTCATCATCAGAGGGCGCTTCCGATGGTGCTTCCGCCTCTTCTCCGTCTTCAGTATTTTCCTCCGATACTTTCTCTCCCTCCTCGGTCTCTTCTGCATCTGCAGATATATCCGGTTCTACTTCTTCTGATTTGGCTATTT
Source organism: Gemmatimonadota bacterium (assembly GCA_026706845.1). Lineage (NCBI taxonomy): Bacteria > Pseudomonadati > Gemmatimonadota > Gemmatimonadota bacterium. Next base: position 5,330 of record JAPOXY010000131.1, on the reverse strand, counting down.
CGAGTACGCGCTCTATTTTTTCGATGAGTGTCTTGTCTTCAAATGGTTTTTCAACAATACTGTAAACACCCTGTTCCATGAGTGCTGTGGCTTCTGCTTCCTCAACGGGGAACGATACCGCAATCACCGGCATTTCAAAGCCTTCTTCGCGAATAAATTCGATCAACACATCGCCGTGAACAATCGGCATCTCGAGATTGAGCAACACCAGATCGGGTTGTCCGTGCGCGATCGCATCAACCGCTTCGGTCCACGTTGTCGCGCTCTGTGCCTGATAATCATTGGATTCGAGAATCTTGACAATCCGGTTTACAGCGGCTTCTTCACTGTCAATAGTCAAAATTTTTGTCATACTGTCCCCCGTGCGTAGTAGGGCAAATATTGGCACTCGAAAGTATAAAGCGAAAGAAGTCCAATGACAAGGATTTTCCCTCATTGCAATCACCCGATGAGTTCTCTCTTGATTGGTGAACGTGTGTATAGTATATTGCAATGCGAAAAAATTAAAAATTAAAATTTGGGAGTCTTATGGAAACAAAAAGCATCGTCGTAAAAGGTGCGCGAGTACACAACTTGCAAAATATAGACCTGACATTGCCCCGACACGCGCTAATATGTTTTACCGGCGTATCCGGTTCGGGCAAGTCATCAATGGCATTTGATACCATCTATGCCGAAGGCCAGCGGCGTTATGTGGAATCCCTATCCGCGTATGCGCGTCAATTTTTGGGGCAAATGGAAAAACCCGAAGTCGATCAAATCACGGGATTATCGCCAACGATTTCCATCGAACAAAAAACCGCAGGACGCAACCCCCGCTCAACCGTGGGCACAATAACCGAAATCTACGACTATTTGCGCGTATTATTTGCGCGAATAGGCATCCCCCATTGCGCGCATGACAATACGCCAATTGGGGCGCAAACGCGCGACGGCATTGTGGATCGAATCATGGCACTGGGCGAGGGCACGCGCATTCACATTCTATCTTCTCTCGTACAGGGCCGAAAAGGAGAGTACCACGACCTGTTTGAAAATCTGCAAAAAGAGGGATATATCCGTGCGCGCGTGGATGGACAGATCACAACATTGACCGAGACCCCGAAATTGGAGCGCTACAAAAGACACGATATCGAGGTCGTAATCGATCGGGTTATCGCAAAAAAAACAATGCGGGGACGCATTGGCGAAGCCGTCGATGCCGGTCTCATAATGGGCAAAGGGGCGATAATCGTCAGCGCAGAGGGCGAAGACGATCTTCTGCTGAGCACGCACTTTTCCTGTCCCACCTGCGGGCGCAGCGCGCAGGAGCCTGTACCGCAATTGTTCTCATTCAACAGCCCACAGGGCATGTGCCCCGGCTGCCGCGGATTGGGCACGCGCTATGCAATGGATCTGGCAAAAGTCGTCCCCAATCCCGAATTATCTGTAATGGAAGGCGCAATCGCGCCGCTGGGCGTACCCAAAAACCGATGGAAATCTCACTATTACGCGGGCGTTTTGAAGCGCCATGGCGCAGACTTGCAAACGCCCTATAAGCGCATCTCACCAGAGGGCCAACAGGCATTATTATACGGCATAGACGGCAAAATGACCTTTGAATGGCGCCGCAGCAATGGCAGCATAAAACGCCATCGCGACGGATTTGAGGGCATTCTGCCCCCAATGGAGCGGCAGTACGCCGAGGGGCGGAGTCCCATAGTGCGCAAACGGCTTGCGCCTTTTATGCGCGTGGGCATATGTCCCGTATGCGAGGGTACGCGCTTAAAACCCGAAGCCCTCTCCGTCAAAATCGAAGGACACACCCTGCCCGATGTCACGGCAATGACCGTCAATCGCGCACACGCCTTTTTTCAGGACCTCAGATTGACCGAGATCCAGGCGCGGATTGCCGAAGACGCCCTGAAAGAAATTCGCGGGCGACTAAAATTTCTTCTCGACGTGGGTCTCGATTATCTCACACTCAACCGCACGGCACCCACGCTGTCGGGCGGCGAGGCGCAACGCATTCGCCTCGCCAGCCAGATTGGGTCTGGATTAGTCGGGGTAACCTATGTGCTGGACGAACCGTCAATTGGCCTGCACCACCGCGACAATCGGCGATTACTCAACGCCCTGTGCCGCCTGCGGGATGTGGGCAATACCGTAATCGTCGTCGAACACGACGAAGACACAATGCGCCGCGCGGACCGGGTGGTGGATTTTGGACCAGGGCCAGGGCACCTCGGTGGTCGGATAGTCGCCGAAGGGTCCTGGAAACAAATAGCGAGAAGAACCCGCTCGGTGACAGGCGCTTATCTCTCGGGAAAAGAAAAAATTGCCGTCCCCAAAAGGCGGCCCGTATCGCATCGCAACTTATGGATTCGGGGCGCATCTCAAAATAACCTCAAAAATATCGACGCAAAAATTCCCGTCGGCGTATTTACCTGCGTCACGGGCGTGTCCGGATCGGGAAAATCATCGCTGATCGCCGACATTCTCTATCCCTCCCTCGCGCGAGAATTAAACCGCGCAGAAACGGAAACGGGCGCGCACCGCTGCATTGAGGGCATAGACCTCCTGGACAAAGTCATCGAGATCAACCAGCAACCCATCGGGCGCACGCCGCGCAGCAATCCGGCGACATATACGGGTGTATTTGATCCCATTCGAAAATTATTCGCCGAACTGCCCGAATCAAAGGTACGAGGCTATAAACCCGGGCGCTTCAGTTTTAACGTAAAAGGCGGACGATGCGAGGCGTGTAAGGGCAATGGCGCAAACCTCGTCGAAATGGACTTCCTCGCCGACGTGTGGGTAACGTGTCCCGTGTGTGAGGGGCGGCGTTTTAATCGCGAAACCCTGGACGTGAAGTACAAGGGCAAATCCATTGCCGATGTGCTGGCAATGGAAGTCGAAGAAGCGCATCTGTTTTTTCAGGCAATCCCCGGCATTCATCGCATCCTCCAAACCCTGGTCGATGTGGGAATGGGCTACGTCAAATTGGGCCAGCCCGCGCCAACGCTCTCCGGCGGCGAAGCCCAACGGGTCAAACTATCAAAAGAACTGTGCCGCAGGAGCACGGGCAAAACCCTGTACATCCTGGACGAGCCGACAACGGGCCTGCATTTTGCCGATATCCAGAATCTCTTAAACGTATTGCATCGGCTCGTGAATATGGGCAATTCCGTGGTGGTTATCGAACACAATCTGGACGTAATCAAAACCGCGGATTGGGTCATCGATCTGGGACCTGAAGGCGGAGAAGACGGGGGACAAATTATAGCAGAAGGCACACCCGAACACCTGACGCAATCTCCCAACTCCCACACGGGACGCGCGCTTGACGAAGTGCTATCGCGCACGCCACCTGCACCTGCAAAAAACGGTAAACGAATTGCGAATGGTCAGGTGCGGACCATTGACATTGTGGGCGCGCGGGAAAACAATTTGCAAAATGTGGATGTATCCATTCCCCGCGAAAAAATGACCGTAATCTCCGGCGTATCCGGTTCGGGAAAATCTTCCCTGGCACTCGACACAATTTACGCCGAAGGACAGCGGCGATATGTCGAATCCCTATCCGCGTATGCGCGGCAATTTCTGGGACAGATGCCCAAACCAAAGGTCGATCGCGTGGTAGGCTTATCGCCCGCGATTGCCATTGAACAAAAAGCCGCGAGCAAAAACCCGCGCTCGACCGTAGGCACCGTAACAGAGGTTTACGATTACCTGCGGGCACTCTACGCATTATTGGGCGATACCTGTTGTCCAGATTGCGATGTATTGGCGGGCAACCAGTCCGTTCGGGAAATTGTAACGCGCGTACTGAAAATGAAACGCCGTCTCTACCTTCTCGCACCCATAGAACTCGGCAAGGGCGAAGATTATACCAGTTTGATCAACCGCTTTCGCCGCAAAGGTTATTTGCGCGGCAGACTCAATGGCGCAGTTTTCAACCTGTCAGACCCGCCCGAGATCGACTACAGACAGACCCACAGACTCGAAATCCTGATAGACCGCGTAACCGCAGAAAAAAAGAACCGCAAACGCATCGCGGACTCCATCGAAATCGCGCTGGATATTTCGGGGGGCATTTTGATCGTCGCATCGCCCGATGACAGCGAAGAAACGCGATTTAGCCAGCATCTCTCGTGTCCATCCTGCGGACGCAGTTTTGAGACAATAACCCCTCAGCATCTCTCTTTTAACAGCTCCGAAGGCTGGTGTTTGTCGTGCGAAGGACTGGGAACGCAGCGCGGCATGGGCATTCACACACTAATCCCCGATGTTCACAAATCATTGTCCGAAGGCGCAGTACTCGCCTGGGGAAACGTAGAACCGCACACACAAATAGGCGACATGCTATCTGCGGTCGGCGAAGCCGCGGGCTTTGACCTGCACACCCCTTTCGCGCAGATATCGGCAAAGGGACGACACGCGATCTTATACGGTTTGGGCACACAGTGGCTAAAGACCTCTAAAAATCTCTCATTCCAATTCAAGGGCCTGTTCCCCACAATCGATACCCTCGTGCGGCAAGCACCGCGATTCCGTCGGCTAATGGGTGACTTTATCCAGGACGTGCCGTGTCCGTCCTGCAAGGGAACCCGCCTGAAGCCGGAAAGTACAGCAATAAAACTATTCGGCAAAACAATGCCCCAACTGGTGGCAATGCCCATCCGCGAAGTACGCACCTATTTCGACACAATGATTTTGGAAGGACAAGCGCGCGAAGCCGCCGCAGAAGTACTGCACGAAATCCAGAGCCGCCTGCGATTTCTCGACGAAGTGGGCCTGGGCTATTTGAACCTGGGACGGCGAGCACCCACGCTATCGGGCGGCGAAGCGCAGCGCATTCGCCTGGCCAGTCAGATCGGATCCGGTCTAACCGGGGTACTCTACGTACTCGACGAACCGACAATTGGCCTGCACCAGCGCGACAACCACCAGTTATTGGTGGCACTGGCACAACTGCGCGACCTGGGCAACTCTCTCCTCATTGTCGAACACGACCGCGAGACCCTGAACCGGGCAGATCACATTCTGGACTTTGGGCCCGGCGCAGGTGTTGAAGGCGGACGCATCGTAGCTGCGGGCAATCCGCGCAAATTAAAAACCGACAACGGCTCAATAACCGCGCATTATCTCGCGGGCGATTTACAAATCGAGGTCCCCAATGAGCGGCGAAATCCCGAACGGGGATCGCTTTGCGTGGTAGGCGCACGGCACAACAACTTAAAAAATGTCGATGTCTCATTTCCGCTGGGCACCTTGACCTGCGTGACCGGCGTATCGGGCTCGGGCAAAAGTTCGCTCGTCAACGACGTACTCTTCGGCGCACTCGCCGC
>JAPOXY010000130.1 GCA_026706845.1 Gemmatimonadota bacterium | reverse complement strand
GTTCGCCACATGGGATAACGGAGCCAGCCGCTTTGACGGGGACGAGTTTCAGAATTTTACCCAACAGGATGGTCTTATTAACGACCGCGTTTCTTTTATTTTTCAGGACAGTCAGAAGCGGTTGTGGTTCGGTACAATGGATGGGGTTTGTTGGTACGACGGATCAGGTTTCCACCATTTGGAGGACGAGGGGATTGCAGGCCGTGCTGTGCAGTCCATCTACGAAGATCGTGAGGGTCGTATATGGTGTGGTGGTACTGGTACTCTGGCATATGACGACTGTACTGCTCGCCACGATCTGATTCCGATCTACCTTCAAGACCACGAGCAGCCACCTTCCCCTCGTTCCCCTAACCGATGTCGAGGCATTACCCAGGATCTTGAAGGCCACCTGTGGTTTGGCTTTAACTACCTCATCCGTTTCGATGGGACATCGTTCCACTGCTACGAAGAGGAAGATGGTTTTCCGTCACGCCGGACGAGCTATGCCGTGGGGCAGGACGCTACTGGCAAGGTGTGGGTTGGTCAGCGCAGACATCAGAGCGGACTCTGGTGCTATGCCGATGGCACCTTCCAGGCTGTTCAGAGAGATTTGGGTAGCGTTCTACGCAGAATTCAGTGCGACCGGGAAGGCCGAATGTGGTTCTGCACTTCAAAAGGGGTGTTCTATCAGGATGGTGATGGGTTCAACAGGTTTACTCCTGCCGATGGCTTACCACATCCCTCAGTCAAAGCCATGTACCAGGATCGGGAGCGTCAGTTGTGGTTTGCCACCTGGAGAGGTATCGGTGTTTACGATGCCCATAGTCTCACCATTTTTGATCTCGGTGCGAAGTTACCTGAATACACGAACGAGATCTCGCAACTCGTGCAAGACAGTCGAGGTAATATATGGGTCGGGTATGCGTCTCTGGGGTTCAATTTTTTAAAAAAAAGTATCGGTCGCCTCAATGGCGAGGATTTTGAATTTGTATGCATTGAGAATGGCGGTGATATCAATAATTGTTTTGCCATCTATGAGGACAATGACGGGGACCTGTGGTTTGGTGGCCGCAAGGGCCTGTTCCACTACGAAGGACAGAGGCTCAAAAAAATGCAAATGATCGCAGGTTTAGACGACAGAAGCATCAGTGCTATTGCCCAAGACTCTGAAGGGCAATTCCTTTTTGGGTATTGGAATAATAAAATAAAAAAAAAGGAAGAGCTTTATGTCAGTCCATTGAAGATTATTTACCAGAGGGGCGAGCAATTCCAAACTATTTTTGTGGAAAATAAAGATAAAGATCCTTTCAGCCGCATCGGCACTGTGATTGCCGGGCGCAACAACGAGATATATTTTTATTTGACCTGCCACAATTTGCTTGGTAGGGGCTTCGTGCGTTGGCACCCAGAAGATAGTCTTAAATTTTATGGGATTGAAGATGGACTGATAGACGACAGGGTCACAGGCCTGTTGTTAGACCGCCAGGGAAACCTGTGGGTTGCTACTCAAAGAGGTCTCAGTTGCTTTGACGGTGTTGTGTTCCACAACTTTACTACCGAAGACGGTTTGCCGAGCAACCGCATCCATTGCTTGTCTGAGGATTCTCGAGGTCACCTTTGGTTCGGCACAGACGCCGGTGTGGTTCACTACGATGGTCAGTTTTTTCAGACTATCAGGTCACCACATATAGAATTCGTTCTTCAGATACTCGAAGATCGCGACGGAACTTTCTGGTTTGGCACTGACGAGGGATCTATAGTACGCTACCGCCAGCGGCAAATACCGCCCCGGGTTCGCCTAATTCAAGTTATTGCTGATCAGGCTTATGAGAACTTTGAGGCAGCTATCGTATCTACGACGGAGCAACAGGTAATTTTCGAGTACAAGGGTCTGAGTTTTTCCACCCATCCCAGTGACATGCTCTATGTTTATCGCCTGGATGGATACGATCCCGACTGGCGGCCAGCAACGCACCAGATGCGGGCGCATTACCGGGACCTGCCACCGGGAGACTACACGTTTCAGGTCAGAGCGATAGATCGCGACCTCAATTACTCGAAGATAGCGCAGGTGCAAATTTCCTTAGAACCAGATCCGCGTATCGAAGCTCTGAAGGTTGCACTCAGCAGTCAGAAGGGCAACGAATTTATGGGTTATAGCGCGGTTCTGCACCAGTTTCAAATCAAACTCCTGGAGGTGGCATCCACTGATCTGACTGTGCTGATTCTGGGGGAAACGGGTGTAGGTAAGGGATTGGCTGCGCGGGTATTACACGCGCTGAGTCCGCATTGTGATGGTCCTTTCATCCAGGTCAACTGTGGTGCTTTGCCTGAAACGCTGATTGATAGTGAACTTTTTGGTCACGAGAAAGGGGCGTTTACCAGTGCAGTTTCGCGCAGGCTGGGCAAGGTGGAACTGGCTAAGGGCGGTACGCTCTTTTTAGATGAGATTGGGGATATGACTCTGCAAATGCAGGTCAAGCTATTGCGCTTGCTTGAAGAGGGCACTTATGAGCGCATTGGAGGCAACCAGACGTTGAAGATACAGACGCGGATTGTGGCAGCGACCAATCGCGATCTGAAGAAGATGGTTAGCATAGGTAAGTTCCGCGAGGATCTCTATTACCGCTTCAATGCTTTTCCGCTCTATTTGCCGCCCCTGCGCGAGCGCAAGGAGGATATACCGGAGTTGGCTGAGTTTTTCAAGAATCGCATGGCGACACATCTGGGTAAGCAAATGGCTCCCCTGATGCCAGAGGTTATCGAGGCGTTGCAAGCCAGCGATTGGCCAGGCAATGTGAGGGAATTGGAGCATACTATTCAGCGTGCTGTAATTACGTGCCAGGGATCTCAAATCGAAGTGGGCGATCTTGGACTATATGGTTTCCGAATCGAAGGCGTGGCTTCTGTTCACAAGTTAGATGAAGACCGCGAAATTATGCCCTGGGATGATTTCGAACGCCGCTATATCCTCGAAGTGCTCAAAGTCACCAACTGGCAGGTAAAGGGAGATAGGGGAGCAGCAACTCTGCTGAAATTACCGTCTTCTACCCTGTATGGCAAAATGAGAAAGCTGGGTATTAAACGTCCCCAATGAGGGTCACATTTGGTCTTTTGAGGCCAAATATGACCCTTTGAGCATAAATATTTGTTAATAAATAATATAAGAGCCATTCTGTTTTTTTGGGGGTCATATTTGGCCCTTTAATAAAAGTACAGTCTGGCTTTTATTTTTTTATCTGCAATAGAAACAATATCTTACGAAAAATATTCAGGGTGCCTTTACATTGGCACCAGTATTGCATTCTATAATTGAAATTATAGGACCAAATCCACACCACCAATCTACCTGTGAAAGTGTTCGGTCTCTGCTATGTCCCTGGTAATTATGGTCATTGCTCTGTTGAGTCAAACCTTATCTCTCGCTGCGGAACCTTCGCCTGATTTTGACGGTAATGGAGTTGTGGATGTTTCTGACTTTTTGCTCTTTGTCGATGCGTTTGGGTCTCAGGAAGGTGAAGAAAAGTATGAGGCAAAATACGACTTGAATAGCGATGGCAAGATTGCGACTGAAGATCTTCAAAGTTTTGTTAGTAGTCTTGGCAAAGATATCCAGGAACCATCTTCCTCTAACGCTGTTGCGCGTGCTGCTACAAACGCTTCGTCAGTAGCGATGTACTGGGTGGACAATCACCAGAATGGAATCCAGAGTGCCTACCTTGATGGTCAGAATACCCATAGCCTGGTTACTGGCTTGGATTCGCCCGTTGGCATTGCGTTAGATTTATCAAGCAACAAGATGTATTGGACAGACCGTGGTACAGATAAAATCCAGCGTGCGGATCTCAACGGTGAAAATATCGAAGATTTGGTTACTGATCTGAGTTCGCCCGTTGGCATTGCGTTAGATTTATCAAGCAACAAGATGTATTGGACAGACCGTGGTACAGATAAAATCCAGCGTGCGGATCTCAACGGTGAAAATATCGAAGATTTGGTTACTGATCTGAGTTCGCCCGTTGGCATTGCGTTAGATTTATCAAGCAACAAGATGTATTGGACAGACCGTGGTACAGATAAAATCCAGCGTGCGGATCTCAACGGTGAAAATATCGAAGATTTGGTTACTGGATTGGTTGGTCCCGCTGGCATTGCTTTGGATGTATCAGGGGGGAAAATGTACTGGGTGGACAATAGCACGGATAAGGTTCAGCGCGCGGATCTCAACGGTGAAAATATCGAAGATTTGGTTACTGGATTGGGCGTTCCATGGGGCATTACGTTAGATTTATCAAGCAACAAGATGTATTGGACAGACAATGGCGCAAAAAAGATCCAGCGTGCGGATCTTAATGGTCAGAATGTGAAAGATGTTCTCAGGATGGAATTCGGAAAGCCTGCGGGTATTGTACTTGGAAACAGCAATAGCAAGTTGTTGAACCGCGTGCCAGTATTTACGTCGAGGTCTCCTGTGGCACGCTCAATACCTGAAAACATCCCGTCGGAGCAACCGATAGGCGATCCCATTTCTGCGACAGATGCGGATGGAGATTCCCTTACATATAGCTTGAGCGGTGTAGATAAAGATAGTTTTACTATTGATGCACGCACGGGACAGATTCAGACAAAGGAAGAAATAATCTACGACTATGAAAAAAAGAATAGCTACTGGGTTACAGTTAATGCAAATGATGGTCGAGGTGGTAGAACCGCGAGTATTGTGGTGAAGGTAACCCTCAATGATGTGAAGGAACCACCACCCTTGCCACCGTCGAATTTTACGGTCATTCCGGACGACCGGTCTCTCAGTATCTACTACGCGGCGGCAGTCAATAAACCTGGTAAGCCTCCTATACGAGGTTATCATACCGAGATTCGCAAGGGTGAAGAAGGCACATGGGGAAACCGGAAGACCATCTATGGTCGCACTAATACGTCTGTTTATTACTATAAGTTAAAAGTTCCCCAGTATCGCGATCCATACTTGATCAATGGTCAATTGTATCAGGTTCGAGTTCGCACCTGGAATACGGATGGTGCAAGCGACTGGTCTGAGCCAATTTCAGGTACGCCAGTCTATAAGCCGCAAAAAGTGAAATCGGAACTTGCACAATTTCAGGGTGAGGGAGATATGGCAAGCGCGGAAATTGATCTCTCGAGTTTCACTGGTGAAGGGAGCAGAATCATTCTCAGGCGAACGGCTATTCCTGCTAACATCTCTCAGGAGGAGATTGAGGGGATCTTTGTAGAAATCCTCGAGGTTGACGTTTCCGGTGTACCGTCTGTTTCCCCTCATAGCGGGTTTACCTTTACCGACCTTACATCGCTTTTCGATATAGACTTAAAGGCTCTGGTCAGCAAGCGAAACGTTGATATCGACGATGTGTTGAGTGAGCCTGTGGAGATTTGTCTGTCTGTGCCAGAGGATGTTTTTGATCCGGTCATGATCTACTACGATGGGAGTCGCAGAGATTGGGAAATGCTCGAGGAACAGCGTGTGGATGGCAATGTGGTCTGTGCATTTGCCAATAGGTTTTCACTCTTTGGGGTTGCAGAGAAAGTCACTCTTCCGCCTCCGCCTCCGCCTCCACCTCCGCCTCCACCTCCGCCTCCGCCTACACTGTCGATGTATTGGGTGAGTTCTGTGAATAAAAAGATTCAGCGAGCTGATAGGGATGGTAGCAATATAAAAGACGTCGTTACGAGAATGGAGGTGTTAACAAACTTGGCGATTGCAGGAGACAAGGTGTACTGGACAGGTTATACCGGGACAGTATTCAATCGCCAGGGTAAGATTCAGCGCGCCGATCTTGATGGTAGTAATGTCGAAGACCTCATCACCACGGGATTGAAGAGTCCAACAGACATTGCGTTGGACGTATCAGGTGGCAAGATGTATTGGACGGACAGTTCCCGACAAAAGATTCAGCGCGCCGATCTTGATGGTAGTAATGTCGAAGACCTCATCACCACGGGATTGAGTAATCCAATAG
>JAPOXY010000129.1 GCA_026706845.1 Gemmatimonadota bacterium | reverse complement strand
CTCCAATTGTAGAGATAGTTGAATTTGAATACCGAATCCGGTGAAGGTCTAAAATTGAGTCCCAATGTCAGGCGTGTTTGGTGATCCCCTACCAGGTCGGCATCAAAATCGATCCAATCGCAGCGAACAACACCTTCAAAATAACCATCTGGAATCGTCGGTAGTGCATCTTTGAAAAACGATGCACTACCTTGAATATAAAAACCTTGCTGCCTGGACGCATAAATTGATCCAATCAATCCAGGATGCAGATCTATGGATGCCCGAGCGTATTCTCCCAAAAATTGAAACGCGTTCCACGCATAATCAGCGTCCAGTGCAAAAATCGTCACATGTCGGGCCTCATCTATCGAAATATCTTCTAAAAACGTCGTGTTATATTGCCCCCGGTGAAAGGAGATCCCAAAATCTGCTTTGGGTATTGGGCTAATGCCTAATCGTCCGGTAAGTGCCGGGCTGTTATTGTTGTCTTCGACATTATGGCGTCCTTCGGCAATGCGCGTCCCCTCATCGCTCTCTCCTACCAGATCACTATCCAGACCATTTACAGCATACAGTTCATACGTCAGGCGCGTTGAAGGTGAAGGATAAAATGCGCCAAAAATCCCTGCGCCGGGTTCTGATAACGCCGTTGGAATGATCTGGGTACTCACCAGGGGGCGATCTGTCATCTTATTGGATGGGCTATCGTGGGCCAAATTGAATTTTCCCAGCGGCGAGAGCAACATGCCTGCTCGAAATGTGAGGGCTGGATGAAGTTCAAAATCGAGAATAGCCAACTCGAGCAAAATCTCCTCAGTGCCTTCCTCAAACTCCAACTCAGCCGCCATCCTGAAACGCTCAGATACAAAAGAGTGAAAAAACATATTGAACCGCTTGGGGACAAATGTGCGCTCTTCCACAATACCATTTGTCTTCTCAAATCGAAAATGCGCCTCGGCATATCCACCAAAATTTGCCCTGCCTGAAGCGAGTTTAAACAGATGGGGTTTGTCGTAAGATCCACCTTTTACAAAGGGTGGAGGTGCGTTTTCATCTTCTGTTTGGGCATCGATACGCGCACCCAAACAAATGGCCAATGCCAACAAAGATTGACAGAATCGTTTCATCACTATACCGCCTTTATCCAATAGAAATCTCAATGCCTTCAGCAGACATTTTTGTTTTATAACGCGCCAGAGGTTGGTCTGCAGGACCGCGAACGGCATTGCCTTCCAAATCAAACATCGATCCATGACAGGGACACAATAGGAAGTGGCTTGAGGGTCTAACAAAACAGCGCAAGTGCGTGCAAATAGCTGAAAACGCCTGATAAGCGTCTTTTTGTCGGATAAGGATGAGAGGATCTGCAATCCCATTGACACGAAGCTGAATCATCCCTCCCGAATGTCTCAGTTCGGGGTAGTCTGTCGGATTGATCAGTACCCGACCATCTGTAGTGCCAATCCGGTAAACAGACGCGGTTGCACACGCAGAAGCCACACTGGCAACCAGCACATGTGAAGTCGCCAGGAACTCGCGACGCGTCAGATGAGATTCGCATTCGGATCGACTCATAATAATAGTGCCTATAGCGAAAGCAAAAACGCAAGCAGTGCTTCTTTATCCTCTGCGCTCAATCCCGCAAACCGCTCGCGTGAAGCCTGTGCTTCGCCGCCATGCGTCAAAATAGCTTCACTCAAATTGGTTGTGCGGCCATCGTGCAAATAGTGAACGGTGCCACCCAAATTATCAGCCGCCAGGCGCAAACCCACAAGAGGAGGAGTGCGCCACTCGCGTCCATTGGCAGTCCAATCGGCTCTGTTGTCAGCCAGACCTGGCCCCATGTCGTGCAACAGCATATCAGTATAAAGCGGCGCGTCCACAAAATTGAGAGAGGGTATTTTGCTCGGACCTGTTTTTAACACGGGTACATGGCAAGACGCACACCCTATCTGATTGAAAAGCATATCCCCTCGTTGAACCTGGGGGGTAATATCGCCGCGTTTGGGCACAGCCAATGTGCGAATGTACATCAATACATCCAGCACTTCAGTCGCGGGTACCTCGGGGTCTGGCGCAATATCGCTCAAAGACAAATCAGCTACCCGTGGATGCAGTGATTCTTCGGGTATATAATCAGTCGTAATACCTATGTCGTCGTGATAAGCTGCCACAATCTGGTGCAACAGGGATGCGACATTGGCCTTAAGGCCGAACCGACCGACTGCCATGCCAGGTCCTGATCCATTCATATAAGGCGGAACAAAATCTGGTGGTTTCACCCAATTCACACGTCCGGAAATCCCATCGCCGTCTGCATCTTCGGGATCGGCAAGCGCGATAATTGTTTCATCTGGAATAAACTCCATTAAACCCCGTGCAAAAACCGGGGGAGGCATTCGCACCGAAGTTTCAGCACCAGGTGGAATCGTCTCGGGATCCACCCCGGGAATGCTGCGATCCTGAAGTTGCGGTCCACCCAGCGTCGGCACGAGATCTCCATTGATGCTAAAACGCGTCAGTGCCGTTGCTGGCGTGCCTCGACCATCTCCTGGATGACAGGTCTCACAACTCGGCTGATTAAAAATTGGGCCCAACCCATCTGAAATGGTAAAAATTCGGGCAAATTGTTCGTCGCCTCGGGCGAATGCCGCCATAATAGAAGGGGGATTGTCCATAGGGGCGTCTGTTGTATCATCAGGTGCCGTCGTCAACAATTTGCCACATCCAACGAATAACAAATAGATGAGAAAGGGCGTTACACCACGGGCAAGATCAGAAAAATAGAGAGGGCGAGTCATAACTTTTACTCTGATATAATTTTAAATTTTTGTAAGAATTAAAATATTTTTAGTTATAGCTAAAAATATATTTATACTTCATAAAGGGCAAGAGAAATTTCTTGCGCGATAGCAACCTTCAAGTTTTTACACAGGCTTTAAATTTACCTATTAAACACAAAATCGGGCATATCGTATGACTTGATATGCCCGATTTATCATTGTACAACAGCTTATTGCATTCAAAAAGCCGTGGGTCTTCCCTGCGCGCCGTCAACGGGAATGGATGCGCCGTTGATCCAACTCGCGCGATCGGATGAGAGAAATACGATGACATCGGCGACTTCAAAGTCCGTGCCGAGTCGCTGTGCGGGAAATTCGCGCGTGCGGAATATTTCGTATTCTTCCGGTGTTTCGTTTTGGAAGCGTTCCCAACCGCCGCCAGGAAAAAGGAGCGAGCCCGGGCAGACGGTGTTGACGCGAATGTTGTGTGCTGCCAATTCCCACGCGAGTGCGCCAGCGAGAAATATTTCAGCCGCTTTGGTTGCGCCGTATTGCGCGCCCCGGTTTGCGGGTTTCCAGCCCGATATGGAGGAGATGGTGACAATACTGCCGCCATTTCTTTTGGTCATGTGGGGAACAGCTGCGCGGCTGGCGCGAACCGCGTGAAAAAGGTTGAGGTCAAAGGTTTGTTGCCAGTCGGCGTCTGTGGAGGTGAGCAGTTCGCGCGATCCGGCTGTGCCGCCCACATTGTTGACGAGGATATCAACACCGCCGAGTTCATCTGCGGCTGCATTGACGAATCGCTCGGTTTCGCCGGGTTCGGCTACATCGAGCGCGAGTCCAAATGCCTCGACGTCGTGTGCGCGAATTTCTTCGAGTGTTTTGTCTATGCCCGCTTGCCCGCGCGCGCACAAGGCGATATTGCAACCTTCTGCGGCAAATCGCAATGCGGTTGCGCGGCCAATGCCGCGACTGCCCCCGGTGATGAGGACGACTTTATCGGTGAGATTGAGGTCCATGATTTAATCCTTTAATCCTGTTCAACCTTCGGCGGGTGGGCGAAGTCGTGATACCGCTCGCGGATATTGCCATCGGTGGCGTCGCCTTTGTGAAAATAATAGCGATAAATGCCGACGAGCGACTCGCCCTGCGAGAGTGTGTGATGCCCGCGCCGGCTTTCGTCGCCGTAAAAATACGAGTGTCCAAAAGGATTGGCTGTCATCAACCCGTAATTGCGTACGTGCCAGTGCGTGGGATGCCGAAAGCTGTCGGGATGATCCATGATGGCAACGCCTGTTATATTGCCGTTTACTGGACCTGAATAATGGCACCAGGGCGCGCGTTTTCCCCAGGTCTCATCTTCATCAATGCCGCCAATGCCGTTCTCGATTTTGCCGCCCAGGTCGCGTTTTACCTCCATTGTCTCTTCCACGCGAATAGACGCCAGACCGCCTTCTTTTGTGTCACCGAATAACACATCCATATTTCGGGCGATGAGCGTGAGGTGCAAATCCATGATTCGCACAGAAGAGGGTGTGTTGTACACAACCCACTCTGCACGCTGATCCAAAATCTCGCGATTTCTACCCGGAGGTCCTGTCCAACCATCCATGCCCACCCAGTCGCTATTTGATACAATGCGCCCCAGAACAGGTCCGCTTTCGAGCAATTCAAAGTCACGGTGCAAGATCCGTCCGTGAGATTCGCCTTCTGACCAGTTGTCCGCACCGTTCACTTCTCCGTGTGCAATCCAGATTGAGCGGTGGTGATGGTGATCCATTTCCCGTCCGTCTGCTGGCGTAGCCAACCGCCGCGTTACCGGATCACCATAAGGTCCAATGACGGGATGTAAAAGTGGTCGCGCGAGTTCTGTGCCATGACAATAGGTCGTAAAATGCTGGCCGCCAATCGAGACAGATACTTCATTTTCACCTTGTGTGACTTCCACACCGCGTCCGGAGTCCGCTGGTTCTTTTCCCAGTGTGAGTTCGTACTCGGCGGTTTTTCCCGCTTCGAGATGATCGACAATGAAATTGATCTGCAAACCATCGCCCGCGGGTGTCACCTGACAGGGAACTTCGCTATCTCCCGTGCTCAAGGTCGCCGTTGTCGCGCTTTCCGGTGTTTCGACCACAGTCGAAACCGGACAGTTGATCCGATTGTGTGGGCCTGCGTGAACGGTCAGTTTTACTGTTGCCATTGTTGTCCTCCGTAATAGTGATATAAGAATACAGGTCGTGTATGAGGTTACGAAATCCATTGCCAAAGTCAAGCCTTTCGCACAAAGCCGTTGACATCCCCCATGGGGGCAATTATCATAGGGTCGAAAAACTGTCATTATTTATTTTTTGGAGATTAATATGTCCATTCTCGTTACCGGAGGGTCTGGTTTTGTCGGTTCATGGGTCGCCAAACTCCTCGCCGAAGAGGGCGAAGATGTCATTGCTTTTGATATGTTTGAGCGGCGCGACGATTTTTTGTCCCATGTGTCTGATCGCATCACCTTTGTTGAAGGCAATATCCTGGGCTTCGCTCATATCAATGAAATTGTGCGCAATAATTCGGATCTCACGGGTATTGTTCACACGGCCGCGCTTTTGGGGGGGGATGTGCGCGACAATCCCCATTTTGCGACACAGGTCAATGTGGGGGGGACGCACAATATTCTCGAAGTCGCGCGACAGGTTGGCGGGTTGAAGGTCGTCTATGTATCCAGCGGTGCGGTTTATGGCAAGCAAGAAGGACCGCTGACGGAAGACACGCCTATGATTCCCAGCGATCCCTATGGCGCGACCAAGGCGATGTCGGAACATCTTTGCCACCAGTATTATGCGACTTATAGCGTCGATGTTCTGTGTGCGCGTCTCTTTTTTTTGTATGGTCCTCCCAATGCCCCTGGCCCGGACGCGGGCTTTAATACGCGCATTTTTGCCGGTCTGAGTGGGCAGGATGTAAGTCTGCCTCAAGGCCGCGAGCAAAAGGCCGATTGGACTTATATCGAAGATGCCGCGCGGGGTGTTTTGCTCATGCTCAGGGCGACAGATGTGGCCAGCCGATCTTTTAATATTGCGACGGGCACGTACAATCCCATTGACGAAATTATCGAAGTCGTGCGGCGGCATTCACCGGGCAATCCCCGGTATGAAGTTGGCCCAGGCGTCAACCTCGAGCGCGGCGCGCCACTCGATATTGCCCTTGCCAGAGATCAACTCGGTTACGAGCCCAAATACGATCTCGAATCCGGCGTGCGGGCTTATCGCGCCTGGTTTGATCAACGACGTGCGTAAATAACAGGAGAAGACAATGTCAAATAAAACGCTTCGTTACTTAGACGATGGCAGTATTGAACTGTTTGAAAGGGAAGTGTCAGATCCCGGAGAGAACGAAGTTCAAATTGAAGGCGGCGCATGTGGGATATGTTCGTGGGATGTGGTTACGGCTAAGCTCGGCAATCAGATGCACCCGATGGCACCTCCGGGGCACGAAGGCGTTGGTTATGTCGCCAAAATCGGTGCTGGTGTCACGGATTTCAAAGAGGGCGACCGGGTCGCTGGCGGTGGTTTTGCCAATATCCGCAACTTATCCGCTCAGCGCGTTTTCAAAATCCCGGAATCCGATTTGCCGGATGAATACTGGATTGTCGAACCCGTGTCCTGTGCTGTTACGGGTATTGACCATTGCCAGATTCAGCCCGGGAATCGCATTGTGGTCGTCGGCTGTGGATTTATGGGCTTGTTAATCCTGCAAGGGCTTCTGCGCTATCCCCTCGACGATTTGATCGTTCTGGATATTGTCCAAAGTCGTCTGGATCTCGCGCAACAACTCGGCGTTGGAGAGGTGTATAACACGGCTGAGGTTGATCTACAGGATTTATCGCGCGAACTCAAGAGTAGAGAGATTGACGTGGTTGTCGATACCTCAGGTAGCCAGGCCGGATTGGATCTATCTACCGATATTGTGAAACGCGGCGGGCGCATCAATCTCTTTGGCTGGCTCAAAGGTCAGACCGCCTCTTTTGATCCCACAAAGTGGCATTTGGGGGGATTTACTGTTGTCAATTCCGCGCCGGCTTCAAAATTGCGAGATACTTTTGGCCCTGCGATTCGCCTTATTCACAAAGGTATTATTGATCTCAAACCGCTGGTGACACATACGGCAATGCTCGAAGATTATCCGGCTTTGATGGGACAAATTTTGGCGGGCGATGAGAGCTATATCAAAGGGGTTGTGACGCTGAAATAGAATATGGGATGAGATTATGAATGCATTGCTGTACAATGGGATTGTGTTGCCGGAAGCTTGGCCCCCTCGCAATGTGGATGAGGGAGGTCCGGCACCTGTTCCCATTCCCTATCTGGACGATCCGCCAGAGGTGATTTGCATCGATCTGGGCAGGCAGTTATTTGTGGATGATTTTTTGATTGCATCTACTTCTCTGACAAGGGTTTTTGGCGAGGCAAAAATCCATGAGGCGAGCCCTGTTCTGAGTCCTGAGACGGATGAAGAGATGGACAATGGCTATTGTCCGATGGCTGCACCATTTAATGACGGCGCGTGGTACGACCCCGAAGATGGGTTGTTTAAGCTGTGGTACATGCCGGGCTGGTTTCACAGTACGGCACTGGCAATAAGCCGGGATGGCATTCACTGGGATCGTCCAGATCTCGATGTTGTGCGCGGTACGAATCTCGTATGGCCCAATCGGGATGGATACGATCGAGACGGGTGTCTGGTGTGGCTGGACTATGACGCAGAAAGACCCGAAGAACGCTTTAAGATGTTTCAATATTATCGGTATGACACAGGGGGAAACGCGACTGCCTCAGAGGGCTGGTTGCACACATCGCCCGATGGAATTCACTGGTCCGACCCCGTTGTGACCACACCCGTGGGCGATAATACGTCATTTTTTTACAATCCATTTCGCAAAAAGTGGTGTATGAGCATTCGGCGGCAGAGTGCCAATTTGCGCGCGCGATTTTATCGGGAATGTGATGATTTTTTGCCTACATGGGATCAAGAGCGCGATGAGGTTCTCTGGCAGCGCATCGACAGTCTCGCTCTGCCCGATCCCGCTCTGCCCGATCACCGGGTCGCACTTTACGATGTGAATGTAACACCTTATGAGAGTTTGATGCTGGGGCTGTTCGCAATTTTTCGCGGGCCTGAAAATGATATTTGTGCAGAGAAGGGTGTACCCAAAACAATGGATTTGGAACTGGGGTATAGCCGCGATGGGTTTCATTTTAGCCGCCCAAACCGCACACCTTTTCTCGCCTCGTCGCGCCGTATTGGCGATTGGAATCGGGCGTATTTGCACGCGGTGGGCGGTGTTTGTATGGTGGTGGGGGATGAAGTGTGGATTTATTTTACGGGTTTTTCCGGCCAGTCGCCAAAGCTCGGCAAGACAGATGTGGGGGAGATCGGGCGAAGTCGGCGCGTGATGTATGCGGGTGCGAGTACGGGGTTGGCAACTATTCGGAGGGACGGTTTTGCATCTATGGATGCAGGTGCCAGTGGCGGTATGCTGACCACGCGCCCTGTGGTTTTTAAGGGGCATCGGTTATTTGTGAATGTGGAGGTACCGAGGGGTGAATTGCGGGTGGAAGTTCTGGAAGAAAATGGGCGTTCGGTCGAAGGTTTAAGAGCGGACCAGTGTGTGCCGCTTTGTGTGGATCGCACCTGTTGCGAGATTTTGTGGACTTCTGGTCAGAATTTGTCTTCGGTCTCCGGGCGTCCTGTAGTATTCAGGTTCTATTTGCAGTCGGGGCGATTATTTTCGTTTTGGGTTACGGATGATCCCAATGGGGCGAGTTCTGGATATCTGGGGGCCGGTGGACCCGGTTGTACAAAGGGGCGGGATTTGCCCGGGTGATGATGTGTGATTTAGGCGGGTTTTGTCCAGTAGGATTCGAGTTTGTCTCGGGGCTCAAAGCCGAGTATTGAGCGTGCGCGCGTGTTTGGGAAGCGATTGTGTGGCAGGTCTGTGGTGATGAAGAAGACTTCAAAGCGCGATGGAAGCGTTTGGAGATCGACTTCTATGGCGCACTTAACGGCTTGTGCGGCATCTCTGGCCGATATGCTGAGGGTGCTGTCATCGGTGTTGTGTGGGTCTGCGGTGGGGTTTCGAAAGCGCGAGAAGATGAGCGAGAGGATGTGTAGCGGATGGTGTTCGCTGAAGAGTCGGCAGATTTCGAGGCCGAGGCCTTTGCTCATCGCATAGAGTTCCGTGCCGGGTTGTGGGGGGATTTTTTCAGAGATGGTATGGTCGTAATCGAGATAGGAAGGCCCGACGAGCGAGAAGCGCGGTCCCGTGTTGATAAAGCGTTTCATGCCATACGCAACTGCGGCGCAGAGTGCGTTGTGCGTTCCCATTGTGTTCACGCCAAAAGCGATTTTGCGATGTGTGCGCTGAACAGAGCAGTTGATGATGACGTCCATGCCCTCGGCAGCGGACATGACTTGAGCAAAATCGGATACATCGACCTGCCGCGTGTCGTGCGGTGTATCTATGGGCATGATGTCGGTGACGCGAAGTTGGTGGTGGTCTTCGAGTGCTTTGACGACATAAGGACCGAGAAAACCACTGCCACCGAGGATGAGGACGTTCATGGGATTATTGGGTGACGCGCGGGCGGTTTGTGCGGTAGGGCGGCTCGAGCAGGGCGCGTTGTGTGGGGGTAAATTCGTCGAGCGCGTTTTCCACATCTGGCGGCAAATACCGCGCTGAATAGGTCAGTGTGCCGGGCGAGTATTTGTAGAGAATGGATCTGCGTTGATGGTCGGCTGTCCAGGGGAGCGTGCCATGTGCCAGTGCTTCTGTGAAGAT
>JAPOXY010000128.1 GCA_026706845.1 Gemmatimonadota bacterium | reverse complement strand
CCTTGAGCAATGTGCCACCATGCTAAGCATGTTCCGTGATGATTTTACACGGAAGCAACCCCCCATAAATTCTATGCGCTTCGCCATGCGACCCAACGCTAAAGCTCTCTGCGAGCGGGTTTTACGCGCAGTTTCTGATAATCAATTTAAGTTCCTCTTTCCTCAGCCCTCTTCGATGACGGCGGTGTGGGCAGTCATCGTTTCTCTGGGCGAAAGTCGCGGCCTCAGGCCGCTGGCAGTCGTCAGACCCCGAAGCCTTACTTGCCGGCAGGGGGTGTATGGGAAAGGACGATCCTCAGATGCGGAGGCCTGTTCGACCCCATCGTGAAAGTTGTCCGGGTCGGTGAAGAAGTACATGCCCTGATAATTCTCTGGCGTATTGGAATCATCTACGAATAGTCCGTCGATAATGACTTCTTCAGGCATAGAGCAGGGATATCCGAAATCGTGCGTGCCGTCGTTGGAAACATTGATCATGTGAGGCTGACAAATGTCTCCACAGGCCGGAATCCATCGGCAGTTGCGGATATTGAGCGGTCCCTCCCAGGTGCTGCCATAGTCGCGCCGAAAGGAGACCAGGCTACTGCCGTACAACGTAGAATCCTCGACTGTTAGCTGGCCTCGGCCGATCGCGTTCAGCCCCATATGCCCCAGGGAGCAGCGACGGATGACGTAGGTGCCCGAAACGCCCATGTGCGTGTCCATCCTGGAGAGATGGCAGTCCTCGAGCAGGATGTCCTTGCAGAAGTTGGATCCGATTACGCCCCAGCGCGTGCGGTCGGTGATGTGGTTCATCCGACATCCAATCATTGTGAATCCCACGACGTTGTTCGCATTGTAGTCGTAGGTGCCCATGCTGACCGGCTTACCCGCCGCGCCGATGGTTGAGTAGATTTTGTGCCCGGTGGCGAAGCAGTTGCGCAGCGTGATGTGGGCACACTGTTGCACGCTGATGAATCCGGAATAGGGACAGCCCACGGCTGTCTCGCCGACGACATAGTGGGTCAGACCCGCGACTTCTGTATTCGAGCGGGAGATTACAATATTCCGATTCCAGTAGTTGTAACCATTTGGATGGTGCTCGCGGTTGGCAAATGTGGTAAAGACGCCGCCGCGCAGGTAGAGCGTTTGCTCGTCAATCGGTCGCGCTTCCACCCGGGTGATCTGATCGTATTCCCAGTCGATGTCCGCCTCCACCGAGCCGTCTCGACGCAGGACGAAGCAGTCGTGCTGGGGAACACCGTCGTTCTGGTTTAGCCCCCGCCGGATATACAGCCTCTTGTGTGCGTTTTCCACGAGGACGTGACAGTCGCGCTCTGGTCGCGCCTCCACCTGTCTCTGGTCTCTCGTGAGCCGATCGATCTGCAGTTCCTCTGGTTCCAACAGCGAGCGTACTTCAAAGAGATGCGCTTTGTGGTCTTCAACCTGTGTGTCGTCAACCGTGAAACGGGAGGTGTTCCAGTCGGTATCGGTTGCGATTATGGCGGTCAGTGCCTGGCCGCCGAGATGGTACGTCGCATCCGGCTTTGTCCTGACACTCAGGCCGTGCGCATTGGCGTAGGCGTGTGCCTCGCAGACCGCCGGCATGTCATCCGTGACGCCGTCGCCCTTTGCACCGAAAGCCTCGTAGTCTATCAGGCCTTCTTTAAAATCCATGGATGTCTCCTTTTAAATGCTATCTCGGTCCCTTGTATTTTCGTCCGCGATCAGCCACACGACGTTCTCTGACCAGCGCCATGATTGGGACACCATAGCCGCAACTCGTTTGCGTTTTTTCAATGTTCACTTCGATCACTTGCCGAGGTTTCTTCAATTCTTGAGCAGGCGTTTCGAGCATCTGGCGTGCGAGAGGTGAGTCGTCAAGCTCAACGATCCGTGCATGTCCATAGAGTCGGACGATTCCCGCGTCACCTTCCTCAAAGGAGCACACCATGATCGTGATTGGTCCTCCAGAGACCGCATGACGCGCTGTCTCGTTCCCACTACCGGGATAGTCGAGGTAAGCAACGCGATTTGGCGTGAGAATATGCAAGGGCGTTCCTCCCTTTGGCGACAAATTTAAAGCACCTGTCCCATCGGAGCCGTTTTCCAAATTTGGATCGGCTGTGGCCACAAAGAATAGGGGAGCGTTCTTGATTAGCGCAGCTTGCTCATCTGTTATAGAAGTATATTGCGTTGCCATTTCGGGTATGTCTCCTTTTTTATACAGGCTGCGACATAGCTTCAGTTTCAATTTCCGCTCGCGCTACCTTGTAACCTGCCGATTTTACATTTG
This sequence comes from Gemmatimonadota bacterium, assembly GCA_026706845.1. Taxonomy (NCBI): domain Bacteria; kingdom Pseudomonadati; phylum Gemmatimonadota; species Gemmatimonadota bacterium. Next base: position 12,418 of record JAPOXY010000128.1, on the reverse strand, counting down.
TGATGGCTGAACAAATAGCTGCTTCCAAGGAATCTCCCTCTCGATGAAAATCAATCGAAAATACACCATTACATATCCCTGGTGTTCCATCGTCACAACCGGCCTCGAACAATTCGTCTGCAATTTCTTCTGTTAGTTCGAATTGTCCTTTGAGAATTAAGGTAAATTTGTATTTGACCATTATATTTATTTGAGAAGTTGTGGCCGCCCAGCCCTGTGTGCTACAATGGCCTTATCGGCCAACCTCTCCAGTAAATCCTCGGACTCGGGGCGGCTAAATAACTCAGCCCATCGCTGATCCGATTCAAGTTCGGCCAGCAGGAAACGCGCAAATTTATCTTGTTCCTCTTGCGAGAGTTTGGTGGCTTTCTCGAAAGCCTTTTGAAGAAGTAGGGTCATTTTTTCCTTCCTATGAAAACTACCACTTTATACTCAATCCCGATATCTACTTCGCTACCTGGTTTGCGCCCATTGAGTGTCCAATAAAATGACAGAAGCTCCTGGGCTTCCTCTATGGAGTCAAACTTAAAACTGGTCTCCAAAATATGACTCTCAAAACCTCTCTTGTGCCACCAGGATGAATCACTGGAAATATCGCGCTCAAAAAGACCGCAGAATTCGTCATCTCCTGCACTATCTACAATGCAGATCGGACCTTGAGGCTTGATTACTCTGATCAATTCCTCTAATCCCTCTTTTCCATATCCTATAGCAGGGAAAAAATACGCCCATGTAGCATAGGCTCCCTCAAAAGAGTTCGATCGGAAAGGAAGCTCCTGTGCAATACCTCTGACCCAGGGAAGGGATTGATTCCGATCAATCATATTATTGGATGGCTCATAGGGTATAACCTTTCTATTATTTCTGGTTAGCGAAGCTGCCGTATATCCATTTCCCGCTCCAATGTCAATCGCCAGGCCAGAAGGCAAGATTTTATCGAGGTACTCAATGACGACGCCATCTTTATCCATACAGCGCCGTTCAATCTCAAATAGATGGCGATTTTCCGATCCATAGAATGGTATAATTTTGCTTTTATTCATTTAAAGTTTCAATTGACATGCTCACACGTCATGTATAATCCACACATTGGGTTCTTCGTGATAGCCAAAGTTGTTTTCTCGGTCAATTGAGACGAGTGCCAGTGCTCCTGGAACGACGTATTCTCCCGATGTTGGGAAGGACATGTCCGTCCATTTCTCCCAATCATCGACTGTACCTCGGACAGACATTGATTTCGGTGCCGCTTGTGCAATCCGACCTCCAATCTTCCAATGTATTCGAATCCATGGATCAAAGGGCTGCCCATCCTCTCGTTTCCACGCTATATAGTCCTCAATTGCCGTGAGCGGATATCTATCCTTAAACGTTGGTCGCACCGGCGCGATAAGGAATGAGAATCCATGGCAGTCGGCAATGTGCTTCATGGCCAGCAAAATTTCTCGGCTGTACCCTTGTCCCTGGCAATCCGGTCTGATATCGACTCCCAACGCGCAGAGGGTTGTAGGATTCTGTGTTCCTTCTCTCAAGCCCAATTCCAGTGCTGATGTCCAGCCTTCAGGTAAATCTTCATCATGGCCGGTCCACGGGATGGGGATTGCGATACTATAGGCAGCCAGTCGATCCTCAGGTTCGCAATAATATAGTTGAAACTGGGGAAACTTTGTGAGCAACTGAGCTGTTATCTCCTTGGGCCCCTCGGCATGAAAGATGAACTCGGGCCAGTTCGTACGGGAATCCCATGTCTGCTCTCGCAGATCGGGGTGCTCGGTATGCGAATACACTGTCAACTTTTTCACAGTATTTTTGTAATTCCTTCTAATTGATTCTACGCCGAGAGGGTCTATTCATAGCGTCAGCCAGCAATTGGAATCCCCCGTCGCGTTTATAGATGCTTAGCCAATCTCCGCTCACAAATTCAAAATCGCCGGTCTCTGTATCGAGCGCACCAATACATCCTTCGTTGATAACCTGCAATGTTGGGTCTCTGGGGTTGCTCACTATGCTGGCAATCTGAATGCACTCCGTCTCGTACACTTTTCTTGGGGCGACTGGATGGTGAAAGTGTCCAAATACATGGTAGCGAGGTTTCGATGTTCTCAGATATTCGAGCAAATTCTGAGGCCCTTCGGCGAGGTTATCAGCATCGGCACCAACTCCAAATCCTCCTTCGTGTGAAACGAGAATATCTATACTCTTTGGATGGTTGTGTTGAAGAGTCTCGGGGTCTCCTCCTTCACAAAAGCCAATCACTTCTTGTTCAACCTTAAGTGCAAAGCCGTCCGGTACACACTCGAAGAGACCATGCGGATCAAGTGGAATAGGTACAGAAGATTTTGTCTCTGTAGCATTTCGAATAGCAGAGAATTCGTCGTGATTGCCTGCTACCACAAGGATCGAAGATGTCAATTGTGCCCGTGTATCGCGTGCGAGTTGTGCATCTGGCCCTTCTGCCAGGATGAGGCTACACAAATCGTACACAGCCGGATCCCACTGGGAGAATCTATCGTAGGGAATCTCACCACTCTGCGGTAGTGGCATAACCCCCAGATCACCAACCTGAACGACAAGGTCAAACCTCTTCTTTCGCATTGACTGCCAGGTCAGGAGAATGGCAAGGGCATGGCATGCGCGTCCGTGTATATCGCCTATGAAACCTATAATCAATTTAAGTTCCTTCTACCAAATAGTCCCTTCCGTAGAATGGTATGATTTTGTTTTTATTCATCAACGTTCAGTAGATAGTAAATCGTCTCTAATGCTTGCGCAAATCTCATTCATTTGATCTTCACTTACTCTTTTTTCTGGAGGGACTCCCAAATAGCCAAATACTTGAGCGCTTCGTCGGTTGGCTGGTTGATTAGCCATTCGAGGCACAATATGGAAATGAACATGCGGATGATCCTCGTGTTCGGCAAATTGAATCACGTATGTTTTCACGCATCCGATTATACTTTTAAGGGACGAGGAAACACGGCGAATCAGTGGGCCTAATTCAGCGGCTTCTTGCTCAGTAAGCTCATCAAGAGATTCGATGTGTCGTTTCAGAACCAACACCAACCATCCAGGCAAAGCAGTGTTATATGCATGCGCCACGTCCCAGTATTCGGTCTGGTAAATGCAGTCCCAAAGTGGTGCCTTACCCAGTCTTCTTTGCGCTGTTAATTCGCACGTTTTGCAGGTACCATTATCTCTCATTTTTCCAGTGTTTTTATACTTCCCTCTAATTGATGGGGCCTATGCTGAGAGATTTACTTCCTCAGCTACAAGATCCGTTATGTCATCAAGTAGTCTTTCGAGGGAATCGAGATCGCGAAGTTGAATGTTTCCAAGGACATATTCGTGAACTTTTCGAAGAGCTTCGCGATAGTACTCTCCGTGCTCGGTCTCCAGAAATGTCGGGATTAGTTCCCGTTTGTTTAGAATGAAGTCATCCGTGCGATCCCAAATGAACAGTCTGATCTCTATCAGTATTCTGTTTACAGTTGCAACAATTGTACGCTCCCGATCTGGCTCCTTCAGCCCCCTCAACCATGTATAGAATACTTTTGCATATGCCCGAAAATCATCGCGAGAAGGTGTAGGAATGTCCGATAGATCATATTCTCCCCAGAGCGGCTTGCCTTGCTGAAGAAGCCTGTATATCTCGGGAACAAGCTCTTTCTCGGGATCATACGGGGGTTGCAGATCCTGTTCCCGCAGAACAATGCCGCCAAAACCCTTTGGAATACCATATTGCGACTGGTAGGAGGCTCTCATTTCTTTAAGACTCGCGCGAAACTCATCAGATATGGAATTACGCGCAACAATCACAGTGTCGATGTCGCTCCAACCGGGACGATACTGTTTTGCTGCGAGGGAGCCGATCATGAAGATTCCAAGGATGTAACGGTTAACGTCCTGGCTCGTTGCCTCTGTCGCAAATTCCCGGGCAATTTCCCAGGCACGGGCTTCAGAAATTGGTTTGTTCACGTCTTCACATCCCTCACAGGTGCAACTGCTTGAGCGAGATAACTCAGAGTTTGTGTGTAGCAATCTCGTACATTTCGTTTGTGCAGGTCTTGAGTACTTTCAGGAGTTCGGGATATGGTTCGCCGTAGCCGGTGAGCAATCCAGAATGCTGGCGGTCCTGTTTTTGGGGGACCAGATTGGAGGCGTCGATCAGACCGCAATAATGCCAGCCAATAAATTCTGGACGCGCAAAGGCATTCCGAAAGAACTCATCGGTCCATTCGGCTCGCTGTTCGATATTGTCGGCTACGGGACCGTAGGGCCGCGGCATGGTGTCTATGATCATCGTGAAAGCAGAGTCGCCATTGATCAGCGGCTTGTTGGCGATCCTGTACCAGCGATCTAATCCGGGTTTTTGCACTTCGTATCGCGCATACATTTGATAGAATACGATGTCGGTAAATTGGCTTGTAATGGGCAATAGGGTATCCAGCGCGTCTGTATTGGCATTGATTTTGTCGCCGACGAACAGATGATTTGGGTCGTATCGGCGGATCGCATCCCGCGTTGTCTGGTAGTATTTTGCGACGACTTTTTGGAGGAATTCAATATTGTCTCGGGTTTCGTTTCCATTGGAAAGATCGGTGTGTGGCCGCCAGCCCTCGGCTGTTTGGAGCGCGTCAAACGAATCGAATTGCGTGTCATAAGTGGCGTTGAAATCGCCGATTTGCCCGCGATAGATATCGCGCATGGTCTGAACATAAGCCTTTTTGCCCGGTGCATCGGCACCCAAATTGCGCAGCCGTCGCGGCCAGCCGATTCGAGCTTCCCGTCGTGCGCCGCCGATCACGTCGGGGCGTTCTCGGCAATCTTCTTCTGTAAACAGCGGGCAGTCGGTCATGGCATAACCGAGCAGGAAGGGATCATCTTTTGCAGGTGCTGCAAATTCTCTTGCAAGGCGATCACAATGCGCTGAGAATGCTTCTGAAAAGACATCCAAAAAATTGCTGTCGGGTATTTCTGCCTGCCAATGTGGGATATCGACAAAGTGAATCGACTGCATATAGGGGATAGATGGTTGCGGGCGATTGACGGCTGACAACTCGGTGTGTACGCCTACTGTGTTGAAGCCGTATTGACGGCACGTTTGCAGGAACCAGGTTTTGAGGGCAGGTGTGAATTCGCGGCTGTCCAGATTGTCTATGCCCAACCGCTTTTTCCAGGCTTCGCGATTGTAGTCCTGTTTCCACAGATGGGGATGGAGGTGGTTTATTCCGAAGCTCAGAAACGCATTCCCCTCGGGCGTTACAAGCCACCATCTTTCGTCTTTTTCTATGCGAAAAAAGCCAGTTGCCTCAAATTTCTTGCCCGTCCAGCCGCCGTATTGATCGCGTTCGGCGGTGTTCTGATGCGATTTATGTTTTTGCATTTGGATGTTCTTGAATAGGGTATCTGTGGGTGGTTTAATTGCTCAAAGTATTTGACATTGTACGCGGTATATTACTCGGCGGGTATAACGTCTCGCGTGACTTCCTGAACTTTACCGGGGTGGGTTTGTCCTCTTACCCACATGATGGGCTGGCCTTTGCCAGCGTTTTCCGGATTCATCCATTCTGCTTGCGCACTTAAGTAGTGCGATACATAGCTGCGTCTAAATCGCTGGCTGTGGTTATTTGTGCTTTTGTGCAGCAGGTGGGAGTGGAACCAGATGACCGCTCCAGGGGGCGCTTCCACAGGAATGCCATCCTCATCGCGAGCATTGCGCGCGAGTTTGAATTCGTTTTGCTGTGATCCTTCGATATCGTCGTGTTCAGAGATTGCCTGTTTGTGACTGCCGGGGATTACGTAGAGGCAGCCGTTTTCGCGATCGGCGGGGTCAATTGCCGTCCAGGTGCCGACGGTCGTTGCTGTTCTGAACCGCCTGCCAAAGTAAAATTTGTCCTGATGCCAGGGGAATCCCAATCCGATTTTTGGGGCTTTCCAGATGAAGAGGTTGTTGATGCCCAGAATGTCTGGGCCGAGTATGTCGAGGAGTGGGTCTGTCAGGCGTGGGTCGCGCACGCGGGCGAGGAATTCCGGGATGTAGCAACTGGGGTGGTGGATTTTGTGCATAGCGTAGATACCCGATTGCTTGTGTTTGCCGTCCCGGACGAGGGCATTGCGGTCGATATGAGCCATTGGCATTTTTCGTTTTCCCGCGACAATATCTTCGGCGACCTGTCGCAGGTCGTCGTTTTCTTCATGTGAAAAGACGTTTTCGCGCACAAAATATCCATTGTGTTCCCAGTGCTGAATTTCGTCAAGTGTCATTCGATTGGCATTTATTTGGGATGGTGTTGATGGGTTTTTCATATACGATCTCCTGAGTTTAAAGAGATATCGGGAGCCTCACGCGCGCCGATCCAGACCTGATTGCCATCGGGATCGCGAACTCGAAATTCTGTCATTCCATAGAAGGTTACGCGGGTAGGATCGGGTTCGAAACCAGCGGCGATCACGCGGTCTCTTAATGTTTCAATATCGGACGTATAGTAGTAAACGACGGTTGAGGCGTTCGATTCCGTGCGAATCGAACGGTCTATCATCACCTGGCAACCGTGTTCACCTTCCAGCAGGGCATGGCCCCACTCGTCTTTACGCTGGATGACCTGGAGACCCAGGCCTTGCGAGTAGAAGGTTATGGCTTGATCCAAATCGGTTATTGGAACCATTGCGGTGATGCGATGTATGCTCACTGTTTTTTTCCCCTAATGATTGATCGGAAAGGGAGATAGATCTCTGGGGAATGAATCCAGATCGACCACCGATCTGTTTGGACGGTAAAATCTGTGAACTAACGCGTTTTATTGAAGCACCGGGTCTGTAGGTGCTGGCAGTTTTTTCATCTGAACATGTGTAGAATCTTCATCGACGATTGAAAATCCCAGTCTCTGGTAGAAGGCGATGCCGCGGATGTTGATCTTTAATACTTGCAGATTCACAGCTTTCCCCGAAACATCGGCATCAGCGAGAATGCGTGTCAGGCACGCTGACCCAATCCCTCTACCCTGATACTCTGGATGGATAAAGAGCTGATAGACCTTGAGAGAATCAGAAGTACAGGATGTGGAGAAGAAGCCAATATCGTTTCCCTGAAATTGGATAATGCGAAAATCCTGGGTATCAAATCGCTTATTGTGTAATCCCCTCTGATGTGTATCGTCCCAACCCTCGACCTGCTCTACATATTCGCGGAATGCGGCCTTCTTTACGGCAAAGACAAAGTCACTGTCAACTGCATCTGCCTTGCGAATGCTCAACTCTTCCATAGAGAGACCTTTTGTTGCCCTATTTGTTCAAGCACTCTCAAGTAGGATCATATATGCAGGCATCCAGAATACTCAACACCTCATTAAGCACAGACTGAGGTGCTTTAGATACACGCTTTATCTTCCGACTGTTGTAATCAATTGATTTAATCTGCTCTACCATGATATACCCACTAATGGCCTGTCCTTTGGGGATCGCAACATGAAGGGGAATATCTCTAAAGGTGTTGGTGATTGGGCACACCATAGCAAGTCCTGTATGCCTGTTAAACAGTGTATTACTGATTACCAAAGCGGGACGACGGCCTCTTTGCTCATGTCCGGCCTGTGGATCAAAAGTCAAAATGACGAAATCACCTTTTTGGGGAATATATTCTGGCATTTACCACACTTCTTTCCCTATAGGCTTTCCCCAATCCAACTCTTCGACTTGATAATTTTGGGGCATTTTGGAAACCAGTTCACGCAAATCGTATTTTCCCCGCACTTTCGTCACAGGTTCAACAATGATTTGTCCCTTTTTAACAGAGATATTGACTTGATCCCCAATATTGATATGGGCTTCCTCCAGAATAGCTTTAGAAAATCGGAGTCCCTGACTATTGCCCCATTTTTGAACTTTAGTCACCATCGCCTATCTCCTTGAAATCAACAGTTCCATAATGTATATCCGAAGTATATCCAAACGACAGTTATATTGCAAGGGATTTTATAAAGATTGAGTGCACCGCCTTATTCAGTCCCAATCGGTTTTACCATTTCAAGATACCAGGGAGCAAATCCACAGTCTCGATAGAATGCCAGGATGTCATCGAAACGCTTCGCTGCCGAGTAGAGCCGCATGTGACTGAATCCAGCGGCTTTTGCTTTTGATTGGACAGTTTTGACCAGTTGCTGGCCTATTCCACTGTGGCGGGATTGTGGACGCACATACAGTTCAATGATTTCGAGAATACGACTATCTTCGGGGAATACACATTCGCCTCGATATGGTCGTTCCTCACAGTAGATGAACCCAACAGGCTCACAGCCATCTATCGCCAAAAAGAGCCAATCCAGGTCACGGTCGTTCCACACTTCCTCCGAATCGGGTCCATAGCCCCATATTGCGCCTTCGGAGGTCAGGTCTTCCTGCATTGAAAGGACGGCGGCTACATCCGCCTTGTTTGCCTTACGGATTGTAATAGTCATTTTAATTCAGTCCAATACTGGCAATTTCTCTATCTAACCAAACCGCTCCTCTAACCATGTAACGGCAAAATCGGTCAGATCCTTAGCGTCGAACAAATAAGAGTCTGCGGCTCCAACTCGTCCCGTTGCATAGCTTGCCCGGGTCATATATTCCTCTACAATGGAAAGAAAATAGTCGCCATTGGGGGGCCAATCGAGAATGCCACCAGAAGTGTCAAATTGCTCAAATTCTATCCATTCGCACTTGCCATCACGCAAGATGGGCCACCGATAGCGCTCAGTTTTCTTGTTGGGCACGTCAGCAATATGCTCTGCGTAATGTAGAATCGTCAGGCTATCAAAGAGTGGTCCAAGCAGTAGTATTCGCCCCCTGACTTTGCACAATTTTGCGAGAGGGGAGCCTGCACCATAACCAAATTGGAGGGGATGATCCGATGTGATCCACTCCGCTTTTGCGCCAACTGCCGCCATTCTTGCTTCGGGATGGTTGCTGCAATACGCGCCGGGCCATGTTCGGAGGTGCTCGGTGAGGATGCTCCACTTGCGGAAGGCGCGTGTCCGTTTAGGATCAAACGGTGGGCATTCTGCCAGGTACGCTTTTTGCCAGTCCTCTGGCCAATCTTCAATTTCGTTCAGAGGCTCCTCGCATTTTATGTACATCATCAAGGTGCCCGAAGGTCCAATCACGTCCAAAATTGCCTGGATCACCATATCAGGTCCGCCAACGATCCAGCCGACTGCCTTGACAGAAGCGTGCAGCATCAGGGTATCGCCTGGGGCAAGTCCCAGTTTTGATAAGTCAGATACCAGTCTGCTTCGTGTAATTATCGGCAAATCTATTTTCGCCATTGCGATCTCCTTTTTAGATCAGGTTTATCATAATCCTCTATTTATCTAAACCAGGTACAACTGCGCCATGTGACAAAAGCAATTCGCGCAGATCGGAAATAGGGACTTCTCGAGGTGTGGTTTCCAGACGCACAGATAATGCAGCGGCAGCACCCACAGCCTGTCCCATGGCCATAGATGACGCCTGTACTCGTAAAGCGGAATTCGCCAACCGGTCACTGCTCACGCTGCGACCAGCGACCAGCAAATTGCGACTCTCTTTGGGGATAAGCGCGCGAAGAGGGACGGTGGGAACGATTCCTTTGGATAGCGGTCTGGGTTTGATGCCATCGCGGTCGTGGAGATCGATGGGGTAAAAAGAATAGGATACGGCGTCATCAAAAAGCCGTCCGCTCGTGTAATCTTCATGGGTTATTTGCACATCGCCAACAATGCGATAGGTCTCACGCACGGCTGTTTCTGCCTGAGCTTTCAAAACACATGCGTTTTCGCACCCTGGTAGAGAACGCACAAAACGCAGAATCCGCAATAGCGCCTGTCGCCCTGCTATGTTGGTTTTTGTATGCCTGTCAGAGGTTGATGCATCAGCACCAAATACATGCTGGGCATTTCCGCCTTTTCGAAGATAACTGATAAATCGCACCTGTGGATTCATTACATCGCCGTGCTGCAAACGGCCATCTTTAATGGCAGCAGAAAAATGCGCCTGAATGACCTCCTCATCCAGTGATTCGACATTATAACCCCCGAGTTCAAAAATCAACGTGCCGGGTTGGGTTTCTTGTTCGCGCAAACGCGGAAAACCGATCTGCCCGACAATATTTGCGCCACCAGTACAATCAATTAACTGTTTGGCCCATATAGTGCGGCGCATGTTTTTGCCTGTGGTTTCTACTGTCCAGCCCGTGTCCGTTTCTGAAACCCGAGCCGGTATTTCGTAGAAATGTAATTTCACCCCTGCTTGCGTACAGGCTTCTTCGACGAGTGCGGCATATACTGGACCGTTGATGCGAATTTGGTGCATCCAATGGCGCTCGGGAGGTACTGAAAAATCTGGCAATTTTCTACTGTCAAGTGCCACAGCTTTTGTAACGAGTTCCCACCCAATACCCGCAATAATCTGTTTTCCCCAGGCGTGAAAAAGGCCCGGAAACGAAACCCCACCCGTTGTGGTTACACCACCGAGTTGGCTGCCGGATTCAATCAGGGCTGTGCGAAGTCCCGTGCGCCCAGCTTGTACCGCAGCAATGGTGCCCGCTGTACCACCGCCAATGACCAGAACATCTACATTTTCTTTCATGTGCTCCATATTGACAATCTCCCTGTGCTTTACTCCTCAGTTTCAGTGTCGCCAAGAGGATGAAGATCAATCGGTGTGAGAATTCCGTAAAATCCGTATTTGATACCTGAGCGGTCTCCTTTTCCGGGCGGAAAGTATTCTTCTATAAGTGCCAATAATCGACGACCAAATTCTGATGCCTGTTCTTCAGATAGCCGCGCGCGGTTGTGATTGACGGATGTCTGGAATGTCGAACCGTACAGGCCCTCGGCAGCTTCGCGAAATGCTTGATTGAACTGGTTGACAACATTGGTTGGCATGGCCTCTGCAACCTGATTGTTCTCCAGGAGGTCCTCTCGAACGCGAATCTTGTCCGCTGCTGGTGAACAATGCCATTCATTGAGGTCATTTTCATCTTTATTTAAATGTACGACACCTGTTTCTGCCAGCTTTTTCAAGTGATACAGCACCCGGGCATCGGTAATTTCCAATGTCTGCGAAATTTCTGCAACCGACTTTCCGTCTCCAAGGATTTCGAGGATGAGCCAACGCAGTGGATCGACAAGTATGTTCGCACGGTCATCCTCAATAACGATTACTGTCTCCTTTAAGGCGGTGGTCGGAAATGTCAATTCGCACCATGTACTCATTTAGACTCTCCAGTCATATAATTGAGGGATTTCTCCTTGAGGGTAGAAAACGCGCACGAAATGGCTTAGATTTGATTCAGGTCTTTCATTCTTTGACTCAGCTTTGATATCCACTCGTGTCCAGGATAGCATCGCTCCAAACATCGTCTTAGCCACGTAGCTTCTTCGTAATTGAGGTGCGGCAGAGTATTCTTGAAGTCGGCGTTATTCCGATCAATCTGTAGGTTGTTCGCTTTATAGAGAAGCTGAATCTGCGGAGAGAGGTAAGGTATTCCGGATTTGGTTATCCGCCCGAGGGAGGAAATTGGTCCGGTGATCTTCGGTTCACGCCGGAAAACCCACGAATCCCCGTCTGTTTCCATAAGCATCAATTGGATCGCCCAGGGGGATTCCGGCGTGCGGCGTCCCCAAATGTCATTAATGGGTGGATCCAGGAATTCGTCTTTGGACCATGTCGTAAACTCTGGCGATCTCCTGTCGCTTAGATCCCAATTAGAAAGGTGTTCCTGGAATATGAGTTGATCGTCTCTAAGGATCAGAACGTCCAGGTCCCCATGAGGGCGTGTCTGATGACCGATAAAGAGATCAATGGCCCAACCTCCAGAAATCCACCACGGTACGGATAGCCCAGAGAATAGCTCCTGTGCTTCCATGGGGGAGAGCGGATCCCAAACATGAGCGGTTTCTTCCAAGTGGCTTCTCCTTGTATGCTACGCCAGAACTAAATTTTGCAGAAATCTTATCGCGCGTCTTCTGATTATTAAGGCTTGTTCAATTTTTGATCGGAATCACGTAGGTCCTGCGGGAGACCTCTTGAAAGCCAAGTTTCGCTGCAACTCGCAATGAGGCAAAGTTGTTCTCTCCCGTGCTCCAGATGGGAACGCGTCCTTGTTCTTGAAGCCGATTCGATACTATCGAGGCGGCGGCGCTACACAGGCCTCTTTTGCGCCAGAGTTCAAGGGTGCCAACGCCAATCTCACCATGAAGATCAGTGACGCCGCTTGTATGAGCTATGGACACCAATTGACCCGCATCAATAGCGCCTGCCACAATTCCCTCTGAGAGCATTGTTTCCATATCCTCGTAGCCCCCACCCTGTATTTCGATAGGTGCGGAGGCAATTAAGTTTCGGTCCTGCGTAGTCAATTCGCGTACATGGTCATGGGTGAACAGTCGAACTGGCCTCGTCA
>JAPOXY010000127.1:728-31349 GCA_026706845.1 Gemmatimonadota bacterium | reverse complement strand
CCAATAGGGCCACTCGGTGGCGAGCACGCGTGCATCCACGGCTGTGTGGTCCCGTGATTCAGGAGGCGTCGCAACGCGCTTTGGCCGCAGGTGCGACGCTCGAGGGCGTGTTGTCTATGGTTGCAGATTTGCGGACTGAGACCGAAATACCCATTGTGCTGTTTACGTATTACAATCCGATTCATCGCTACGGTGTGGAGCGCTTTGTAAAACGCGCCGCAGATGTAGGGGTAGATGGTGTTCTGATGCTGGATCTGCCTCCGGAGGAGGGCGGCGATTACAAGGCGCATATGGATGTGCATGGGCTGGATACAATTTTTCTCGTGACACCGACTACGCGCGATGATCGGATGAAGCTGATTGCATCGCATACGAGGGGTTTCGTCTATTACGTGTCGCGCACCGGGGTGACGGGAGAGCGCGATTCTCTGGCTGATGAAATTCAAAGCAAGGTGTCTGCGATATGCCAGCATACAGATATGCCCATTGCCGTTGGGTTCGGTATTTCAACGCCTGAGCACGTGTCGGAAATTGCGCGGTATGCCGATGCGGTTGTGGTTGGTAGCGCGATTGTGCGCCGCATTAGCGAGTACCAACGCGAGGCCGATCTGGTCGCAAAGGTGGGTGCTTTTGTCGGGTCTTTGATCGGCCCTTTGAGAAAGGATATGTAGGTTATGGAGAAGGATCTGGATTTCTGGCGCGAGAAAATCGATGCCTTAGATGATCAGATTCTCGAGTTGCTCAATGAGCGTGCCCGGTATGCTCTGTCTGTGGGAAAAATTAAGTGTGCCGAGGGTTTGCCCTTTCATGTCCCCGAACGAGAAACCATGATCCTCAACCGCATTCGCGAATTGAATGGCGGTCCTTTGAGTCACGAAGCAGCGCAACGCATTTTTAGACAGATTATCGATGAGTCGTTGCGGTTGGAAGAAGATCGCGCAGATTCAGAGTCTTAAAAAAAGGTGTTATTATGAGTTTCAAACGGATTCAGCCCATTCCCAGTGCAGAAGAAATCCAGGATGTTTTGCCGCTACCCGATGATTTGAAGGCTAAGAAAGAAGAACGCGATGCCGAGATTCGGGCTATTTTTGAGCGCAAGAGCGATAAGTTTTTGTTGGTTATTGGTCCGTGCTCTGCTCACAATGTCGATGCGGTGTGTGAATATGTGAATCGCCTGGCGCGGCTGCAAGAGCAGGTGATGGACAAGCTGGTGCTCGTGCCGCGGATTTATACCAATAAGCCGCGCACGACTGGCGAAGGGTATAAGGGCATGGCCCATCAGCCCGACCCTGAAGGTATGCCCGATATGGTTGTTGGGATTAAGACGATTCGACAGATGCAGATTCGCGCTTTTCGCGAGTCGCATTTGACGGCTGCTGATGAGATGCTCTATCCTTCGAATTTGCCTTATGTGGAGGATTTGCTGAGTTATATTGCCGTGGGGGCGCGGTCTGTTGAAAATCAGAATCATCGCCTGACCATTAGCGGTGTCGATGTGCCTGCGGGCATGAAAAATCCGACTGGTGGCGATCTGGATGTGATGTTCAATGCCATTTATGCAGCGCAAATGCCGCATGTGTTTTTTCACAATGGCTGGGAGGTCAGCACGTCGGGCAATCCGCTGACGCATGCGGTGTTGCGAGGGATGTCGTATAATGGGCGGAGTATTCCCAATTATCACTACGAAGATTTAATGCATCTTGCCGAGCAATATCTGACGCGCAAGTTGAGCAATCCGACGATTATTGTGGATACCAATCACAATAATTCAGATAAAACGTTCTCCGAACAGCCGCGCATTGGTCTGGAGGTGATGCGCAGTCGCCGCCATTCCGCGCTGCTTCACAATGTGGTGCGCGGGTTGATGGTGGAGAGTTATCTGGAAGAGGGCGCGCAAAAACCCGAAGAAGGGATATTTGGGAAGTCGATTACTGACCCGTGCCTGGGGTGGGAAGATACAGAAGTTTTTGTGAAAGACCTGGCGGATTTGGTTTAGAGGCAAGAAGCAACTATAGCATAGGTTTATCCAAAAGGCGAATCATGTTATGAACAGGGTACGATTCAGGCTGTGCTTGTTTTTTATGCCAAATTGGGTATATTTGGTATATAAGGAGGCTAAGTTATGAAAGTGACTCAAGGCAGCGATAACGTATTCGAGGATATAGGTTTTGATCGGGAAGAAGCAGCGAGCTTAAAAGTTCGGGCTGATTTAATGCTTGACTTGAGAAAGTACATCGAAATGAAGGGGTGGACTCAGAGTCAAGCCGCTACATTTTTTGGCGAATCCCAGCCGCGCATTAGTAATTTAATGCAGGGAGATATTCGTCGGTTTAGCGTGGATAAGTTGATCAATATGTTGACGCTGGCCGGGATGCAAGTCGAAGTTTACGTCAAACCACAAGCAGCCTAATGAAGGTGAATCAATGGATGTTTTAGCAAAAAAATTAGACGCGAAATTACGCGAATGGAAGCCCAATACAGTAGCGGAGGTTAGGGGGCGAGTAGTGGAAATTATCGATCTCGCAGACCATGATGTCCTGGATATCATGCAATCGCGTTCCGTAGAACAGGAGGTTCTAAATCTACTCGATGAACCCACAATCCGGCAGTAGAATGATAGCATGAATCAAAGAGAAGCCTTACTTGACAGAGCGCAGCGAAACCCAAATGGATTGCAATTCAGAGAATTTGAAAGACTCATGCGTCAATGCGGATGGACGCAACGTCGCCAGCGAGGAAGCCATCGTGTTTGGTACTCTCCAGACGGGTACCGACTCGTAGTCCAACCCAATCGCACCATGTCCAAGGGCTATCAGGTTCGACAATTTTTGAGACAATATCATTGGGAGACAAAAAATGAAAAATAATAATCAGGACAACTTCGATGGATTCACAGTCAAGATGTTCCTGGATGAAGATGGCGATTATCTCGCCCATTTCGTGGAACTTCCCAATGTTTCGGCTTTTGGACAGACACCCGACGAGGCGTTGGTTGAATTGAAAGCAGCGTGGGAGTTGATGAAAGAGTGTTACCGGGAGGACGGTGTTCCTATCCCTAAAGCAAATCGTGACGAATCCGTGTCCCGGTTTATGTAGTGTGGATTCCTTTTATGAACGATCCTCCGTTTAGAGATGCCGCGATTGCCATTGTGGGGGTAGGGTTGATTGGTGGGTCGCTGGGGCTGGCGTTTAAGCGATTGGGTATTGGGCGCGAGATTATTGGTATTAGTCGCGCGGAGACCCTGCGAGAAGCCCGTGCGCTCGATGTGATCGACAGCGGTTATGAATACGACGCGATGGACAATGGCGTAAAGCGGTCAGATCTGGTATTTTTGTGTTCGCCCATTGTGCGCATTCTGGAGCAATTGCCCGCGGTCGTGCAAGCGGCCTCGCCGGGTTGTATTATTACAGATGTGGGTAGCACAAAGGGCGCGATTGTCGCAGGTGCAGAACGGGTTGCGCGTGAAGATGTGCATTTTGTGGGCGGGCATCCCATGGCGGGGTCGGAAAAGAGCGGTGTGGGTGCTGCCGATCCCTTTTTGTTTGAAAACGCGCTTTATGTGCTTACGCCCGCAAGCGGTGTTCCCGATCAAACTGTGGATGCGCTTGCAGCACTGGTGCAATGTATTGGTGCGCGTTCTATGCGCATGGAGGCCGAGACGCATGATCGGGTCGCGGCGACTGTGAGCCATTTGCCGCAGATGATGGCTACCACGCTCGTGGGATTGGTGGGCAGGCTCAATGAGGCCGATGGCCTTCCCCTGCAAATGGCGGCGGGTGGGTTCCGCGATTTGACGCGCATTGCCTCCAGTCCGTTTGCGATGTGGCGAGATATTTGTCAGACGAATGCCGGGCCTATTCGAGAGATGATCAATGCGTATCTCGACGCGCTTGTGGCGATACGAGAGAAGGTGGATCGGGAAGCGTTATCAGAAGATTTTGACTATGCGAATCGCATTCGCGGAGAGATTCCCAGAGATTCCAAGGGATTTTTGCATCCGCTTCACGAAATTTTGCTGGTGGTGGAAGACAAACCCGGTGTGATTGCCGATGTCGCATCGCGTTTATCTGCCGAAGGAATTAATATTGAAGATATTGAGGTGTTGAAGGTGCGCGAAGGCGAAGGGGGGACGATCCGGATAGGGTTTGGGCAGCAGGAGGAAGCCGAGCGGTCTGTCGATATTTTGCGAGATGCGGGTTATCAAGTGCGGTTGCGTTAGAGGGGTAAGTATGTATGAGGTAAAGGAAGCGCGTGGGCTTATTGGGGAATGCGATGTTCCGGGTGATCCTGAGACCACGCTGTATTTGCTCGGCGCTGCGGCGATGTTATCGCAGTCGGATCTGACCCTTCACTGCGTGGGCGACGATTGGAAGACCCGCCGCGCATTGGATTTGTTGCGGCGGTTGAATGCACAATTGGACATTCAGGTGACGCGATCAAAGTCTAAGGTGACGCGTACGATTAAAGTCCAGGGGTCTGAATTGCGGCGCACGCGTATAGGGGGCGAGCAGACGGATTTATTTATTCGTGAAGTGCCTTTTCTCGCTGTGATGGGCACGCAAGCCGCGGGTGAAACGGTTATTCGAGATGGAGAGGGTTTGCGCCAGGGAGAGGTTGACCGCCTATCACTGACGATTCAAAATTTGCGTCAAATGGGGGCTAAGGCAGGCGAAATGCCCGATGGTCTGGTGGTGCAGGGACCTGTGCGCCTTGAGGGTATAGAGGTCGATGCTGGCGGCGATGCCCGCACGGGATTGACCTTTGCTCTGGCGGGATTGGTAGCCGAGGGCGAAACCCAGGTGTCAAATACGGGCGATATGTGCCGAGAATTTGCCGGGTTATTCGATTGTTTATCGACTGTTGTTCAACCAAAAGAGGTGAAAATATGAAGCTACTTTTTAAGCTCGCGCTATTTGCGATTTTGATGATCCTGGGCGGTGTGGCATTTATACGCTATACATACAACTGCTCGTGGAAGGAGAGTTTTGATATTGCCGATGAGTTTGTGAATGATTTGCTGGATGGCAATCGAAGGTCTTGATGAATATTCGCGCAACAAGTCAGGTGCTGGGCGTTATTGGCGACCCGGTGGCTCATTCGTTTTCTCCCGATATGCACAATGCCGCAATCGCCGCATTAGATGTGAATTATTGTTATGTGGCTTTTCACGTGTTGCCCGACCGCGTGGGCGAGGCGATGAAGGGATTGCGCGGGCTGAATATTCGCGGGTTAAATGTGACTATTCCGCACAAGCTGGCGGTGATGGAACACATGGATCGCATTTCAGAAGAAGCACTGGCTGTGGGTGCGGTCAATACCATTTCGCGCGAAGGCGATGAGCTGGTCGGATACAATACGGATGTCTATGGCGTTGTGACGGCATTGCGCGATATTGCGGGGATTGTGGCATTTCCCGCGCATTGTGTGGTGCTCGGCGCAGGTGGGGCTGCCCGCGCTGTGACGTATGCGCTGGGGACGCAAGACGAGGTGCAGCGGGTGACGATTTTGAATCGCACGGTTAAGCGTGCAGAGGCCCTGGCAGTGGATATGGAAAAAATAACGGGTACAAAAATGGATGTGGGTGCGCTGGATGTCGATGCGCAATGCAGGGCGTTTGCCGATGCGGGCGTGGTTGTGAATACCACTTCGCTGGGGATGTATCCCGAGGTCAATGCCTCGCCCCTTGCCGATGTGCGCGCTGTCCATCCGGATCTGGTGCTCTACGATACGGTGTTCAATCCGCTGGAAACGCAGTTGATGCGCGCGTTTCAATCGGTTGGTGCGCCAGCTTTTGGTGGACTGGATATGCTGGTTTTTCAAGGGGCGCGATCTTTTGCGATCTGGACGGGTGCTGAGCCACCGACTGATGTGATGAAAGATGTCGTTGTCAAACGGGTCGGCAGTAAAAATGAGAGGTGAGAACAGGCATAGCCCTAAAACCCCTGCGGGTATCGCGCGCGATGTGTTGCTCGAACCAGAAGCCAAGCGCGCTTTTGTGCGGCAGATGTTTGATAGGATTGCCCGCAGGTACGATTTGCTCAACCACCTGTTGAGCCTGGGCATTGATATTTTGTGGCGCAAAAAGACTATTGACCGATTGCAACCCGGGTCGAACTGGCGAATTTTGGACCTGGCTACGGGCACGGGCGATTTGGGGTTTGAATGCGGCAAGCGCGCTGGCGATATTCAGGTGATCGGCGTCGATCCTTCGGTGCCGATGTTGCGTGAGGGTACAAAAAAAAATATATCGCGAGCAAATCCGGTCGCGTTTTTGTGTGGCGACGGGGAGTGTCTTCCCTTTGGTGAAGGGATATTTGACGGCGTGACAATCGGATTTGGCATTCGCAATGTGGTCGAGTTGGAAACGGCCCTGAGCGAGATGTGCCGCGTGCTCAAGGTGGGTGGGCGCGTGGCTGTGCTGGAGTTTTCAAGGCCGCGAGTTCCTGTGTTCCGCGGCCTTTACAATTTTTATTTTCAGCGTATTTTGCCTCGTATTGGACACATGGTCTCCCGCGATCCGAATGCCTACTGCTATTTGTATGAATCTGTGATGCGTTTTCCCGAAGGTGATGATTTTTGTGATCGGTTGTCCGATGCGGGATTTAGCGATATACAGGCGGTTCGGTTGAGTTTTGGGATTGCAACTATTTATCTGGCGTCGAAAACGTAACATGTCTTTGACACTTATACAAATTGTGTTGATTCTCGCTCCCGTTTTATTGGGCGCGTCTATTGTGGCCTATTGGCGATTGCGGCGTCATGTGTCCAATACACAGGAGCCTGTGGTGGTTTTTTTGCAGAAGCGATGGGATGTGCTGTTGATTGTGACGGGGGGGATTGTGCTGTTTCGGGGGGCTGCGACCTCAGATGGCGTGGGATTAGTGCCGCAATTGTTCGGTTTTTTACTTTCTCTCGAGTTTTTTTATATCGCATATGCTACTATTCGCGTGACCATGAGCACACGCGGATTGCTGATGGGCATGCGCTACATGCCCTGGCAGCGATTTTCGAGATATGTGTGGCGCACAGAGCGGGATTTGGAACTCATTTCTCAACGAAAGAGCTATCGGTTTCGCGTGCCCGCGCAGGTAAAGGCCGATGTACAGAAAATTTTGGATTTGGATATTTTGAAATAGGGAACTGAAGGAGAGGTAGTCTTTTATGGTCAATCCTTTTGTCGAAGAAATTGCATTGCAGGTGTCAAAAGCAACGGAGATGTCTTGTAGCGATGTGAGGGTGCTGATCGAAACGCCGCCAAAACCCGAGATGGGCGATTATGCTTTGCCGTGTTTTGCGCTGGCTAAAATTTTTCGCAAAGCTCCCCATCTGATTGCCGAAGAGCTATCTGCACAAATTGCGACGGGTGATCGAATTTCAGAAGTGCGTCCCACAGGTCCGTATCTCAATTTTTTTGTGCCGAAGACCAATTTGGTGGGGGAGACACTCTCGACAGTTCTCGAACAGGGTGCGGATTACGGGCGTGGAGACCACGGTGCTGGAAAGACGGTTGTGATCGATTTTTCGCATCCCAATATTGCCAAACCATTTGGCATTCACCATCTGCGGTCAACGGTGATTGGCAATGCCCTGCGAAATATTTATCGGGCATTGGGCTACGAGGTGGTTGGGGTGAATCATCTGGGCGATTGGGGGTCTCAGTTTGCGAAATTGATTCTGGCGTGGAATTACTGGGGTGAGGGCGAATTGACGGCGGATATTACCATTCAGAAGTTGTTGGAACTCTATGTTCGAATTAACGAGGAGATTGAAGACAATCCCGAACTCGAACAGGAAGCCCGCGATTGGTTTCGTCGCCTCGAAGCCGGCGATGAAGAAGCCGCGCGGATGTGGCAGGTGTGCGTGGATGTGAGTTTTAAGGAGTTTGACCGCGTTTACGATATGCTGGGCATTGGGTTTGAGTCGATTGCTGGCGAGAGTTTTTATCAGGATAAGATGCCCGCGACATTGGACCGATTGCGGGCAAAGGGGTTGCTGACCGAGAGTGATGGCGCGACTATTGTGGATTTGGAAAAATGGGATATGCCGCCTTTGATCGCATTGCGCAGCGACGATGCGACATTGTACGGTACGCGCGATTTGGCCGCGCTGGAGTATCGGTGGAAAACATATCGCTTTGAAAAATTGCTCTATGTGGTAGATGTGGCGCAATCGCTGTATTTTCGCCAGTTGTTTCAGGTGTTGGAATTGATGGAATACGACTGGCGAGAAAAATGCGCGCATGTACAATTTGGGCGGCTGCGGTTCAAAGATGGCAGTGGGGCTTCAACGCGCAGGGGCAATGTGGTTTTTTTGGAAGATGTGCTGAATCGCGCGATTGAGTTGACGCAAAAAATTATTGCCGATAAGAATCCCGATTTGCCCAATAGTGATCAGATTGCACGAGATGTGGGCATTGGTGCCATTATTTTTGCGGATCTGGATTCCAAACGGACGCGCGATATTGTGTTTGATTGGGACGAGGTTTTAAATTTCAACGGCGAAACCGGTCCATATTTGCAATACACGCACGCGCGATATTGCAGTGTGTTGCGGCGTTATGACGGCACTTTGCCGCCGCGGGATGTTGACTTCGCATTGTTAAATGAATCAGAAGCCATTGAGGTCGTCAAATATCTCGCGCGATTTCCAGGGCAGATTCAAAAGGCTGCGGATGAATACGAGCCTTCTGTCGTGACAACGCTTATGATTGAATTGTGTACGGTCGCCAATCGGTTTTACAATGCCCATCAGGTTATTTCTGAACAAGCGGATTTGACGGCTGCCCGCGTTGCACTGGTCTATGCGATTAAGACGGTGCTGGCATCGGGCCTAACTTTGCTGGGGATGAAAGCACCAGAACAGATGTGATACCGTATAGTGGAAGAGCACTGTGTTTGATCTACCTGATAAACCCATATTTCTCACCGGTTTTATGGCTACCGGCAAAACCAGAGTTGGGCGCATTTTGGCCGGATGGTTGAAGCGGGCTTTTGTCGATACAGATGAATTGCTGGTCGATGCTGCTGGGAAAACTATTCCCGAGATTTTTGAGCAAGACGGTGAGGCCACATTTCGCCAGTTGGAACACCAGGCGGTTATCGTGGCATCAAAGATGGATAATGTGGTCGTTTCTCTCGGCGGTGGTGCTATTACGCAGGAGCGGAATTGGGCGGTTATTCGCAAAACCGGCGTGTGTCTTTGTTTCCGCGCTTCTGTCGATACGATTTTTGAACGGGTCAGTCGCAAGCGCGATGAGAGACCCTTGCTGGTCGGGCTGGATGATGAGGGTTTGAAAAACAAAATTGAGGTGATGATGGCAGAGCGAGAGCGTTTTTATGCGCGTGCAGATGCGTTTGCGACTTCGACAAATGATCACACGCCCGAAGACACGGCAGAGACGGCATTGATTGAATTACAGCGCGTTCTGGATCGGGATTGATAATGGAAACGGTGACGGTTGATTTAGGTGATCGAAGTTACGATATTTTAATCGGTCGCAATTGTTTGGGCGATTTGGGCGGTTTGTATGCGGAACGCGGGTTGGGAGAAACAGCGGCAATTGTGACCAATCCAACAGTTGCCGCGCTCTATCTCGATACGGTTCAGCAGAGTCTCGCGCGTGCCGGTGTGAAGGTTGTGGTCGTAACTGTGCCCGATGGCGAGCAATACAAGACGCTCGAGACGACCTCGCAGATCTACGGCGATTTGATCGCGGCGGGGTTGGATCGGAATTCCTGTATTGTGACATTGGGAGGTGGTGTGGTCGGCGATGTGGCTGGTTTTGTCGCCGCGACGTATTTGAGGGGGGTTGATTTTGTGCAGGTGCCCACGACGCTGGAAGCGCAGGTCGATGCCAGTGTGGGAGGCAAAACAGCTGTTGATCACGTTTTGGGAAAGAACATGATCGGCGCTTTTCACCAGCCAAAATTGGTGTTGATAGATACGGCTACACTCGATACCTTGCCAAAGCGCGAAGTGCGGGCGGGTATGGCGGAGGTGATCAAGCACGGGATTATACGCGATCTCGGTCTGGTGGCATTTTTGGAAGATTGTATTGAGGGCGCGGCAAATTTAAGCCTGCCTGCGGATCAGATCAATTGGCTCGTCGCTCAACAGTGTCGCATCAAGGCGGGTGTTGTGGCTGCCGATGAAACCGAGAAGGGCTTGCGCGAAATTTTGAATTACGGCCACACGGTGGGACACGCA
The DNA here is from genome assembly GCA_026706845.1 of Gemmatimonadota bacterium. Lineage (NCBI taxonomy): Bacteria > Pseudomonadati > Gemmatimonadota > Gemmatimonadota bacterium. Next base: position 21,142 of record JAPOXY010000127.1, on the reverse strand, counting down.
CTGGAAGTGGTGACGCATTACGATTATTACAAACACGGCGAGGCGGTGTGTTTGGGGATGCTGGCTGCAGGGTATATCGCTGTGCAAAAGGGGATGTGGTCGCGGGATGCGTTTGAGCGGCAAAATGCACTTATTGCCCGCCTGGGCATTCCCAAAGGCGTGCCCGATTTGAAGGTCGATGAGGTGTTGGCGCGAATGGCAAGCGACAAGAAAGCGCGGGACGGTGTCATCCGCTTTGTATTGCCGGAGCGGATCGGAAAAATTGTGCCGCGAGATGATGTGACGCGCGAAGAAATCGTTGCTGGGATTCATTATATGCAAAATCAGGCATTGGGATAGGAGATTTTTATGAGCGAAGATATTGGCCACGAATGCGGCGTGGCAGCCCTTTACTGGCTCAGGGAAAACGGCGATGCCGATGATTTTGAAAATGTTGCATCACTTATGCCGAGTATGTTGCTTGACCTTCAAAACAGGGGGCAACTCGCCGCGGGGTATTGCGCCTATCACCCCAACCGCGATCAACTTTTGCGCACGTTTAAAGATCTGGGCGGTGTTACCGAAGCCTTCCGCATGTCGCATCCCGGCAAATTCCAGTCCATTATCAACCAATATGCAGGGATAGCTGCGATTGGACATACGCGCTATGCCACCAGTGGCGAAGACGATGTGCGATACGCACAGCCCTTTGAGCGGCAACACGGGCGTATTTGGAAATGGTTTAGCCTGGCTTTTAATGGCAATTTGGCCAATTACACGCTGTTGCGCGAACGCCTGTTGTCCAAGCAGGGGTATCACTTTACCCTCAATATCGATACCGAAATTATCATGCATACGCTGGCGTATCGGTTAAAGGGTGAAAACCCACCCGATCTGGCCGATGTGATGCGTTCGCTTTCCCGCGATTTTGACGGTGCTTATAATATCGCATTTCTCGATGCCTCGGGGCGCATGTTCGTCTCGCGCGATCCGCTCGGTTTGCATCCCATGTGCTGGGGGGTGAAAGGCCATCTCTTTGCCGCTGCCAATGAATCAACGGCTCTTTCTAACCTCGGTTTTAGCGATATCAAATGGCTCGAACCCGGCGAAATGGTGATTGTGGAAAATGGCGATCTGCGCGTTGTGCGCTATACGGAACCTAAAAAAACAGCTCGTTGTTTTTTTGAATGGGTTTATTTTTCCAATGTTGCCAGTGAAATTGACGGCCTTAGCGTTTATACTTCTCGCGCTGAGGCCGGTCGTATTTTGGCCGAGAAAGAAAGCCAGAAGATCGACGATTCGTGTGTGGTTGTGCCCGTTCCCGATACGGCCAAAGCAGCAGCGGATGCCTATGCCCACCACCTGAAGATGCCCTGCATGGAAGGTGTGATTCGCAATCGCTATGTGGGGCGCACTTTTATTCAGCCCAAAACCACCCGCTCGCAGAGTGCCAAGAGCAAGTACACGTCATTGGCCTCCGTTTTATCGGGCAAGCGCGTTTTCCTCGTCGAAGATTCTATTGTGCGCTCCCTCACGCTTCGCACCCTTGCCCATCAGGTGCGCGATATCGGCGGCGCGACCGAGGTGCATGTGCGCGTGGCCTGTCCGCCCATTGTTGCGCCGTGTTTTTACGGCATTGATATGACGACCTTGAACGAACTTTTTGCCCCCGAACACGTTCCGGTGCGATACCGCGGCTTGCCCAGTGCACAAACGCTAAAAAAAATGGCTATCGATCTCGATGTCGATAGCCTGAGGTACCTCGATGTTCCCGATCTGGGTTCCAGCATTGGGTGTGAAACAGATACCCTGTGTCTGGGGTGCGTCACGGGAAAATATCCCACAACATGGGGCAATCGCCTCATGCGCGAGGCTCGCAAACACCCCGAGACTGTTGGCCGTCTCTACGGGTGATCTTGTTGCAGGGACTCACCGCCCGCCAAATCGCGCTTCGAGGTTGCGCAATCCTTTACTGTTTCCCAAAATTGTCAATCGATCATTTTCTCGCAGTACGGTATTGCCGCGGGGAATCACCATGCGCCCGCCGCGCCGCAACATTGCCACGAGACAGCCTTCTGGAAAATCCGTCTCGATCAGGGCGCGGCCAATGAGGTCTGTGGTCGCATGGTTGTGGCGCAATGTCAATAATAAAAAGGCTTCGTCGCGCAACAGGACTTCTTTTAACTCGACTTCATCGCTGGCTGAGTGCCATTCGCGCAAGAAGTTTTCATCGTCTGCACGCCGCGCAATTTGTGCCAGAATACGCAAGTGCTGTGACGGGTCGTGCTCTGGGCTGAATAAGAAAAAGAGCGCGGTTAGCTGCGCTTCTATCTCGTGCCCGGTCATTGGATCTGTAAATTGGATGTGAATACCCGGCAGTGATCGCACGAGGACCATTTCGCAGTGTTCGATCCCATCAATTCGCAGATGTGGTAATCCCACGCCGTGCGTCACGGGTGTCGATCCAATATGCGTGCGATCCAGCAATTGTTTCTCGATTTCATCTACGGTGTGTGGTACGCGACCCGATAACCATTTCGATACCTGCCGAACTATATCCTCAAATTCGGCCGGGCGATCCAGATCGATGACCAGACTTCGCGCTGCGATCTCTTCGAAAGGATCTTCGTCGCGCAATCCTTTTTCCTTCAGGATACTCCGCAGTTCGACATCCAGGCCGGTGTGTCGCCTTTGTCCCCAGCGTTCAAACATGTGGTAAATCGCGCCGTCTCGGTTGACCTTGTCTCGAGCAAATTTAAAGTACCAAATCGTTCCCAGCAGGATCAGCGCGACAGAAAATAGGGATGGTAACCAGCCCATCTGGACAATCAAGGTACACGAAGCCAATATGCCGAATAACTGCATCCACGGGTACAGCGGTGAATGATATCCCGAGTCGTAGGAAGCCAATCCGCTTTCGCGCATGACAATTACCGCCAGGCATACCAGCGCGAACATCAATAATTGAAACGCACTGGCCAATTTGGCAATTTTGGTTGGGTCGAGAAAGATGAGGATTAAAACAATTACGCCCATGGTAACCAATACCCCTTGAACGGGTGCGCCTCTTGTATTTAAATGCTGAAAAAGTCTCGGCATCATGTGGTCTCGGCTCATTGCCAGAGGAAAGCGAGAAGCCGAAAGCATTCCGGCATTGGCAACCGATGTAAAGGCGAGGAGGGCTGCCAGGGAGATGATTATTGCGCCCCAATCGCCAAATACGGCTTTGGCTGCTGAGGCAGCGGGCGTTAAATCTCCCACCAGTTGCTCGAGCGGCAATACACCGACCATGACGCCCGTGCCGAGAGCATAGACCAGAACGGCTGTGATCAATGAGAAGATGAGGCCCAGAGGCAAATTGCGCTCGGGATGTTTTACTTCTTCTGATAAACTCGCTACGGTTGTCACGCCGACATAACTGATATAGACCAGGCCCGCTGTGGATAAAATCGTCTGGACATCTGCCTCGAATATCGCGGTCAATCGCGCCTGTTCAATATTGGGTACGCCTCCTCCGATAAATACTCCCAGGATCATTAATAAACCCAGCACCAATGCCATCTGAAATCCACCGCTTTTCTGCGCGCCCAATAGATTCAGTATGCCGAGTCCAACCGCAATTGCGACAGCTACGGGGGTCATTGGCAACTCGGGTACATAAAGCGCGATGTACGCTCCCATGCCCACGAGTGCGAATGATACTTTTAATACGAGTGCCAACCAGGTGCCAATGCCTCCAAGCGTGCCCATCCAGGGTCCGAGTGACCGATCTAAAAAATAATACACGCCACCCGCGCGGGGCATGGCGGTTGCCAGTTCAATAATGCTGAACATCGCCGGTACGAGTGGCGTAGCGGCGACGATATAGGCCAGCACAATGGCAGCACCCGCCTGTTCAGCAGCCAGACCCGGCAATAAAAAGAATCCCGCGCTTAAGGTTGTGCCCGTTGCAATGGCATAGACGCCGAGTAAGCCGATTTCTCGTTTGAGTTTTGCTTTTGTCATTCTTGTTTTTCCCATTATTCTATTTCAACTCTGATATTTCGGTCTTCGGGCGTAAAAGCTACCAGTGTTATATCGCCATCTCGATAAAATGTGCCATCTCGAAAGGCCGCTTTCGTCAGCGCGGGTGTCAGGGGTTTGCCGTTTATTTTTACGCCTGCAACTGTTATTTCACGCAGTCGCAATGTGAATTCGGGCACCTGTACGGGCAAATTGAGTGTTATTATTTGTTCTTCTACCGTGATATTAGCCATTTCGCGCGCGATTGCATAATTGGTAATTTCACTGCATTTGCGCCATTGCGATCTTTCGCCATTGGGGTCGCGTTCTTTGAGCCGCCGCACAACGGTCTGAAATGCCCGAAACCCGCGGCGGTCTTCATTGTGTATTCCGTAAAATCCCTGCCAATGGCTGATCATCACGGCAGGGTCGCCCGCGTCGATGACTTCGGGCAAACGCCCACCCTGAAGGTCCGATGTGATGTAATAATCTACATCTACCTCGCCATATCCGGTCCACGATCCCGTGCGATCACCCGTCGCTGCGATCACTTCACCCATTGCTTCGCCGCGCTCGGGCTTGGGATACCACACCGGGCAATCTACCGGACCGCTGGACGATACGCGCTTAAATAAATACGGTGTTGGATTGCCCGTTATCCTCCGCACGGCGTTTTCCGCACATTTTGCATAAAAATCTATTGGATTGCCAAATCCTCCCGGACTTGTGACGCCTGCAGGTGTTAATCCCACATTGTGCAAAATTTCACACGCCAGCGCGATATAATTTGTTACCCGCTCTTCTTCGTCTGTTGGTAGATTGTTCCATCCCCATTGTTCCCACAAGTTTGGATCAACAGGTTGCAATGTTTCCAGATCTACCACAAAGGTGTGTGTGATCATTTCCGGCGTGATGTCGTAGTTGGGCATAATCAGTTCCCGACACATCGCCAACCAGCTTTCCTGCTGCGCTTTGGAGAACAGAGGGAGTCCGTGATCTACTCGCCCGAGTGCGGCGGGACACGGTACCACACTGAATTTGCCCTTTACATCGTGTTCCAGACAGAACTCGGCGAATTCGCGGGTGAACGATTCCGGATGTACTACGGGCACATCTTCCCAGCGATAATCTGTGCCATCTACAGCCTGGCGGTCTCGCATGAAAAAATAGTTCAGATTTACCAGTACGGTTGAGTCATCAAAAATGATTGATATCGGCACGCGATCCAGGGCGTGTTTGTTGATTTCGACTCGCATAAAAAGCTCCAGTTTATAGGGGGGGACTTAAAGGGTGAGAAGATACCAAAATTTTACACCTCTCACAATCCCCAATCATGTTGCTATCCAGAAATTCTTGCATTATCATGACGAATTGTGTACAACTGGGCGCAGTTCATTAAAAATTACAGGAGATTTGACCATGGCAGCCGAAATGTATGCAGGCGCAGAATGGGATCCGGAGAATCCGCGCATGCACATTGGTACACAGCGTTTTTCCACGTCGGATGAGCATCTCGAATTTCTCGCGCGGTGTGGTGTTACGAATATGGCGCTCAACGATGCCAGAGAGATCACGCCAGATCCCAGTCGAGGCTGGACAGTGGAAGAGATTGTAGAAAAAAAGGAAAAGGCCGCAAAACACGGCATTACCGTGGAGATGGTGGCATTGCCGGTGCAACACCTGAATGTCGATGGCAGTTTTGTGCCCGAGTTTATGCGCGGCAATATGAAGGACGGCGAAAAGGAAATCGAGATCGCATGCGATATGGTGCGCGCTGCCGCAGATGCGGGTATTCCCGCGCTGAAGTATTTTCTCTGCGAGATGGAGAATCAACGCACGGAAAGCGTTCCGTTCGGGCGAGGAGACGTGCGCTATTCCACGTGGGATTTGTCTAAGGCCGATGCAGATGCGCCGCGGTATGATGAACCGGTTACAGCGGAACAGAATTGGGAAAATATTACTTTCTTTTTAGAGCGCGTTATTCCCGTTGCCACCGAATGCAAAGTGCGTATGGCCTGTCATCCGTGCGACCCCTGGTTGCCGCCGGGTTACAAAGGTGTTGATCGCGTGCTGGGTGGATACGATGGGTTCAAGAGTTTTATCGATATTTGCCCAAGTCCTTACCACGGTCTCAATCTCTGCCTCGGTTGCATGGCCGAGAGCGTTGTGGATCCGCGCAATGAGGTGGCCGATATTATTCGCTATTTTGGGCAGCGAAAAAAAATTAACCTCATCCACTTCCGCAATATAACGGGTGGACGCAACAAGTTTCAGGAGGTTTATCCGGATGAGGGCGATATGAATATGTTTGTCCTGATGAAAGCGCTCAAGGAAGTGGGCTATCCACACATGATTGTTCCCGATCATGCGCCCGGCCACACTGCGCAAGGGCATTTCGAACAGGCATTTGCCTTTCAGTTTGGCTTTATCCAGGCCCTGCTTCAGGCTGTTGAGTTAGAGAACTAAAAAAGGAGCGATACCCTTGAGCTATTCGATTCGAGAGGTTCGAGAGGCGTTGGGGACGTGCAGCCGATTGTCGCTTGCCGATTTGCCCACGCCGTTGATGGATTGCCCGAGGTTGGCGGCAAAGCTGGGTGGACCGCGCATTCTGGTCAAGCGCGAGGATCAGACGGGGCTGGCGTTTGGGGGGAATAAGGTGCGCGAGTTTGAATATTCCATAGCACCCGCTGTGGATGAGGGGTATGATGTGTTGCTTCACGGCGCGGCGTCGCAGTCGAATCAATCGCGGTTGACCGCAGCGGTTGCGGCCAGGTTGGGTCTGAAGGCGGTGATGGTGGGGCGCAAGGATGACCATGCAGATCCCGTAAATGGCAATTTGTTGCTCACGCATCTGTTTGGCGCAGAGGTGCATTTGATTGAGAGCGAGCAGGAGAAGGCAGCTGTTATCGAGAAGTTAAAGGCCGATGGACTCAGGGTCTATAACACGAGTTCGGATGGGTATTATTATCGCAGCGTGTCTTATGTGGATGGGTTTTTGGAATTGTGGGAGCAGATGCAGGCAATGGATGTGATACCCGATGCCATCTATGTGTGTGCGGGCGTGCATACGCATACCGGGCTTGTCGTCGGAGCAAAGGCACTGGGTGTTGATGTGCGGATTATTGGTATAAGTCCAAGTCCACAGGATGATGCAAAAAAGAATGTGCAACTCGCCGAGGTAGCAAATGAGGTGTGCAAAATTCTGAATTTGGATCTGAATTTTACGGCAGATGATTTTGAGAGTTATGGCAAATACGCGGGTCCGGCTTATGGCGTCCTGACGCCCGGGGCGCGAGAGGCCGTCTTGTTGGCCGCGCAAACCGAAGGATTGTTGCTCGATCCCGTTTATGCGGGCAAAACTTATGGTGCAATGATCGAGCATATCCGCGAGGGATGGTATCGCAGGGATCAGACGGTTGTGTTTGTGCATACGGGTGGGACACCTGCGCTATTTGCTTATGGCGATGAGTTGTTGGCATAAATATTGAAAGGATTTGAACGATGCAATCTGAGACTGACCGCCGCGACCAGAGTGTGCTTTACGAACCCAATGAGCGGCCCCCCAATACCATTGCTTTCGCACTCGGGTTTCAGGCTGCCATGCTCTGTATTGCGGGCATTGTGATCACGCCGGTCATCGTGGTGAGGGCCGCGGGTGGGGGTGAGCCTTATCTGTCATGGGCTGTTTTTGCCGCGCTTTTGGTCAGTGGGTTGACCACAGTGATGCAGGCTGTGCGCGTTGGACGCATTGGTGCTGGCTATGTCCTGCTGATGGGCACTTCTGGCGCTTTTATCGCGGTTTGCGTGACGGCACTTGCCCAGGGCGGTCCGGCGATGCTCGCAACCCTGGTCATCATTTCCTCGTTATTCCAATTCGCGCTCTCGACGCGGCTCTCGCTGTTGCGGCGAATCATTACGCCAACCGTGGCAGGAACGGTGATCATGTTGATCGCGGTGACCGTTATGCCGATCGTATTTGATATGTTGGGGGATGTGCCCGAGGGAACGCCGCTGGCTGCTGCGCCCACATGTACTATTGCAACCCTGTTTGTCGTGGTCGTGCTCGCGCTGCGGGTTTCGGGCATGTGGCGTCTTTGGGTGCCGATTATAGGGATTGTTGTGGGGTGTATTGTCGCTTCGTTTTTTGGGCTGTACGACATCCAGCGCGTTATCGACGCCCCATGGATTGGTTTGCCCGCAGGTGGTGGCTGGCCGGGTTTTGATCTCAGCTTTGGTCCTGTTTTCTGGTCGCTTCTTCCCGCCTTTATATTTGTGACTCTGGTCGGTGCTATCGAAACAATAGGCGATTCTATTGCGATCCAGAAGGTTTCGTGGCGCACGCCTCGCGCGCCCGATTTTCGAGCTGTGCAGGGCGCAGTTACCGCAGATGGCGTGGGCAACTTGCTTTCTGGTATTGCGGGGACAGTTCCAAATACGACCTATTCGTCAAGTGTTTCAATCACAGAACTCACCGGCGTTGCCGCACGCGGCGTTGGCGTGTGTATTGGTATCGTATTTGTGGTGGCGTCCTTTATTCCCAAGGTGTCGGCACTTCTGCTGGCAATCCCCAATCCCGTGGTTGGAGCTTATGTGACGGTGCTGCTGGCACTTCTCTTTGTTGTGGGTATGCGGATCATTGTCCAGGATGGGGTAGATTATCGCAAGGCGATGATCGCGGGCGTCGCTTTCTGGATTGGTGTGGGGTTTCAGGATCAGGCCATTTTTGCGGAATATCTCGGCGAGTGGTGGGGGGCGCTGCTCGGCAATGGGATGACGGCTGGCGGCCTCACGGCGATTTTTCTGACGCTGTTTATGGAGTTGACAGCACCGCGCCGGCAGCGCATTGAGACGGCGCTCGCTGTCGAGGCTTTGCCAGAAATCACGGCATTCCTCGAAAAGTTCGCTTCGCGCAGAGGCTGGGATGCCGAGATGACGAATCGTTTATGTCTATCTGCGGAGGAAACCCTTCTGATTCTCATTCAGCAAGGGGAGGGCGAACAAGCGGAGAAACGCCTGCTTCTAATTGTGCGCAGCGATGGCGGTAATGGCGCGGAACTCGAGTTTATCGCTTCGACTGGTGAGGAAAATATTGAGGACCGCATGGCCTATCTCAGAGAACATACAGACGAGATGCCGGTAGAGCATGAGATCTCGTTGCGATTGCTTCAGCATTTCACGTCGTCTGTGCGCCACCAGCAATATCACGATGCGGATATTGTAACGGTTCGCGTTGAGGCTCCGGTGGGGGATAGAAGGAAAGAAGAAGACGAATAATTACTAAAAAAGTAGAGGTTTAATATGGCGGATTTTAAGACAATGGCCGCAAATGTGGGGGCATTGCTAAAAGAAAAAGGGCAGACCGTATCGGTGGCCGAGTCGTCGGCGGGGGGAATTATTTCAGCAGCACTTTTGGCTGTGCCGGGGGCTTCGGCTTATTTCAGGGGCGGTGGGGTGTGTTATACGGGTGACTCAAAGCAAATATTGATGGCTGTTTCCGATGCGGCAATGGGCGAGGCGAGGGCTGCGACAAAGACGCATGCACTGCATCTGGCTCGCGCTGCGCGCGAACGTTTGGGGGCGGACTGGGGTATTGGCGAGACGGGCGCAGCTGGTCCGACGGGAAATCGGTACGGCGATCCGCCCGGTCATACGTGTATCGGCGTTGTGGGGCCAGATGCCGAGCAAGTGATCGCGATCGCAACGGGTAGCGAGAACCGGGGAGAGAATATGGAAGTGTTCGCCCGCGAAGCATTGGACCTGCTGGTCGAATGTTTGCAGCGGGATTGATCAAGGAGGGAAATATGGCAGAGTTAGCGCTGTTGGGTGGCGAGCGTGAGGTCAAAGAAAGGGATGATATTTTATGGCCGATGTACGATGCGACCGAAAGAGATGCTCTTGTTGAGGTGCTGGAGAGTCGGGCGTGGTACAATTCCTCGAAGTGCCAGGAGTTTGAAGAGACATTTGCGGCATTTCAAGATGCGAAATACGGGATCGCGTGTACGGGCGGCACGGTGGCTCTGGAAATGATTTGTCGCGGGGCGGGTATTGGTGTAGGCGATGAGGTGATTACGAGTGCCTATACATTTATCGGTACGTGTTCGGGGATTCTAAAAGCAGGTGCTACGGTTGTTTTTTGCGATATAGACCCGGATACCAATAATCTCGATGTGGCGGAGGTGGAGAGTCTTATTACAGATCGAACGAAGGGGATTATGCCAGTGCATTTTGGTGGGTTGGCGTGTGATCTCCAGCGGTTGTTGGATATTGCCGAGCAACACAATCTCGCGATTTTAGAAGATGCGGCGCATGGGTGGGGATCGGCCTATAGGGATCGCGGGCTGGGGAGTTGGGGGCTGGCTTCGGGGTTTTCTTTTCAGCAGAGCAAAAATATGACGGGTGGAGATGGGGGTATTGCCCTGACCAATGACGAGGCCGTTGCCGATGCGATTGGCTGTGCGGTCAATGTCGGGCGGTCGCGGTATGGTCGTACGGAGGAGTCTCGACAATGGGGCGGCAACCACCGGATGACGGAGTTTGTCGCTGCGGTCTTATTGTGCCAGTTGAAGCGCATTCCCGAGCATACGGAGATCCGCGAACAAAATGGGGCGATGTTGGCGCGCACGTTGTCGGAGGTTGAGGGTATTGAGCCGATTCACCGGTTGGAAGATGCAACCCGCGTCAACTGGCATGTGTATGGTGCGCGGTATTTATCCGAGGCGTTTGAGGGCGTTTCTCGCGATGCATTTGTCAGGGCGATGCGCGCTGAAGGGGTGCCGGTGAGTACGGGATACGAGACGCCAGTTTACAAACATCCGGTTTTTCAAGAGGATTGGAAAGCCCGCGATTACACGCCTTTTGCGTGGACAGATGCGGCAGAGGATTATCGCTCGTTGCATTTGCCAAAGGTTGAGCAGTATTGCAGGGAACGGCTGTCGATAAGCCAGAGGGCTTTGCTGACTTCTGAAACGCGGATGCGGGATATGTCGCGCGCATTTGTGAAGGTGCGCGAGAATGCAGATAAGCTTCGAGAATGGGAGAGAAGCAACTGAACGAATAGACGGACCCCGCCCAACCACCCAAAGTCGATACGAACTCCATCGTTGATTCGTTGATTCGTTTTAAAAGGAGACGATCATGTTTGAAAATGCAATTGGACTAAAACAGAAATACCGCAATGGTGAACGCATTATTGGCGTGTCTATGGCGCCGAATACACCGCCGGATCGGTTCGATCAGATTATGGATAAAGATGATTACGATTTTGTGTCTATTGATAGTCAGCATACGCCGTTGAGCGAAGAGCGCATTGCGGCGTTTTGCGATATGGCTGCCGAGCGCGATGTGTTCGTGCAGTTTCGGATCAAACACACGCGCAATGCCTATTTGATTGGCAATTATCTCGATTTGGGTCCGTGTGGGATCGAGATTCCGCAGACTGAGTTGGAAGAGACGGTTGATGATGCGTTGCACTATTTTTATTATCCGCCGGCTGGTGGGCGCAGTTTTGGCGGGGGACATCGGCGAGGCACGGAAGATAAAACTACGGAGGAGTACGCCGATTGGTGGAATAGTTTTGGGGTTTTGTGGTTGCAAATTGAGTCGGTAGAGGCCGCAACGCGCGGGCATTTGCTCGCGAAGGCGGGTGTGGATTGTCTGTCGATGGGTCCGACGGATTTGTCTATGAGTATTAAGGCACATCCGCAGCACTGGTTGAAGTCTGTGGATGATACGATCGCGTATTTGTGCAGGTCTCTGGAAGGGACTGGCGTGGCGGTTTGTCATCGCAACCGCACACCGGATACGCGCGAGAAATACGCCGATATGGGGGTGACGGTGTTTTTGGAGAGTGCTTAAAAAATCAGGAGGAGGATGTCATGCCTGCTATGCCAGCGAGAGAGATTCCATTGCCCGATGCGCCGCGAGATGAGGTGAATGCTGCGGATTTTTTTGATCGGGAGTCGATGACATGTGGTCTGGAGGATGCGGTTGCATCCTTGCCAGAGAGCGGCGGCAGGGTGCGTATTCCGGCGGGTACGTATCTTTTGCGCAAGACGCTGTACGTGCCCAGTCGGGTGAGTCTGGTCGGCGATGGGCCGGCGACGGTGTTAAAGATTCGGCCTTTGCAGGTGGCGTATCTCTCAAAAGATATTCGCAAAGGTGGTCGGGTGTTGACCTGTAAGACCAGTCCGCCTTTTCGCGTGGGTGAGGGGATTGGGGTTTGCGACGATAAGCACAGGGGATGGTGGGGTACGCACGGGGAGGTCGAGCGGGTTGTGGGCAATCGCGTGTGGATGAGTGTGCCGTTTAATCGGCGGTTGTTGGTGCGCGACAATGCCCGGGTGGTGAATCTGTTTCCCTGTATATGGGCAGAGGGTGAGACGGATATTGAGATACGGGATTTGACGATTAAGGGTCCCGAAGATTACGAGGGCGATTGGTGGGATTTTACGTATTCGGCGGTGCATATTGTGGGGTGTGAGCGCGTGCGCGTTCTGAATTGTTCGGTGTTTGGGTGGCCCAGCGATGGGTTTGGGATTCAGCGCGGTTGCGATGCCCAGGTAGCGCATTGTCAGGCACACGGGTGTCGCGGGCATGGGTTTCATCCCGGAACGGGGTTGGCGCGCAGTGTGTGGTCGCACAATATCGGGAAGGGAAATGGGGGCGATGGGTATTATTTTTGCGCGCGGGTGCACCATTCGGTGTGTAGCGATAGCGTGTTTTCCGAAAATGGACAACACGGGATTGGCGGTGTGGCAAATGGCGGGGATCACCACAATATTGTGAGTAATAATGTGTGTTCGTACAATGGGATGTGTGGGATAGATGCCAATAGAGGGGATGAGCAGGTGATTACGGGGAATTTGTTGCTGAGCAATTCTCGGGCTGAAAAGGGAAAATATCCCGGTATCCGCGTGCAGGATTTGACGCATTCGATTGTGCAGGGCAATCGGTGTGCGGATGATCAGGAGAGGCCGACGCAGTTGAAGGGTATTGAGGAGAGTGGCGAGAGCGACTATAATTTGATTAGCGGTAATTTGTGTGTGGGGATGGATAGGGCTATTACTGTTGTGGGAAGAAAAAGCCGGGCAGAGGGGAATTTGGTTTGATCCGCAGATGAACGCAGATAAACGCAGATAAAAAAGAGGGACTGGGGACAGATTGGTGTGAGATGTAGGGGCGGGTTTTAAACCCGCTCGCTTTTCCAGGAGACTAATCTATGCTGACCGAAGAGCAAGTGGCGGAGTTTCACGAGAATGGGTTTTTGAATGGGGGGGCGGTGCTGGACGACGCACAGGTCGAGGTGTTGCGCGAGGAGTTGTACCGGGTGATTGAGAATAAAGACCGCGATGATGTGTCGCAGCCGGTTTTGTTGCGCAATTTGGGCGGTAATGATTCGGCGCCGGTCTGGCAGATTGTGAATATCTGGGAGGCGAGTGAGGCGTTCAGGAATTTGATGTATTCAGAGAAGATTGTGGAGGAGATGGCGCAGCTGACCGGGGCGACGGAGTTGCGTATCTGGCACGATCAGATTCAGTACAAGCCCGCTGAAATTGGGGGGACGACCGGTTGGCATCAGGACGCGCCGCTGTGGCCGATTATTCGACCGATGACAGAGGTGAGCGCGTGGGTGGCATTGGACGATGTGGATGTGGAAAATGGGTGTATGAGTATGGTGCCGGGTTCGCATAAGTGGGGCAATCAGATTGCGTTTGTGCGGGAGGTAAAGGATTTTGACGCGATGCCGTCAGAGTTTGAAGGCCAGTCCATATCGGTGGTGCGCCGACCAGTGAAAAAGGGCGAGGTGCATTATCACCACGCTCTGACCTGGCACGGTTCGCACGATAATCGCAGCAAGCGACCCCGGCGCGCGATTGCGATTCACTATATGACGCAGGATACGTATTACGATGCGAGTGGCAATCACGTGATGAAGGAATTTGTAACTGTGGAAGATGGCGCGATTTTGCGGGGGGAACACTTTCCAACGGTGTGGAGGGATGAGTAAAGAGCTACACTTTGCGGTCTTTCATTGGCATTGCGTAGTGGATTTGTTGGGCGACTGCGGTAAAGCCCGAGCGCGGATAAAAGTTCTGTCCAACGGGGTTCTGGTCGAGGGTTTCGATTTTTGCCACGGCCATGCCCTGTTCTTCAAAATAGTCAAAGGCGGCTGTCATCAATGCTTTGCCGATTCCTTTGCCCTGGTATTCGGGCAAGACGGCGAGGTTGGGTATGCCGCCTATTTTGCTTTCATGGTCGATGCGCGTGGTGATGTAGGCCGCGACTTTGCCGTTGTCTTCCCAAACGAAGATGCCATCGGCATTGGCTGCGACGTCCGCGTCTATGTGTTTGGCTTTGCGTGCTTTCCAATCTGTGTCGGCAAATTGACCGAAGTTTTTTTCGATGTTCTGGTCAATCGATACCCCATCAAAACAGATAACGGTGATTTCTTTGAGGGCGTCGAGGTCTTCAGAGCGGTATTTTCTGATCATGGGATAAGTCCTTTACGCACCGATGCGGACGAGGGCAAGTGTGAGAAAGATGATGCCGATTACACAGATCCAGGTGACGATGAATCCTATGACTGTTTCTTTAGATGGTTTGCGAATTTCAAGGCCAAACACGATAGCCTCCTCGGGGATTAGTTGAGCGATAACACTAAAATGCCAAAACTGTTTTTGGGAATCAAGAGATTATTGCAAGCACCAGACCATTCGCGGATCGCGACTTCTATTTTGCCCGCGCCTTCCATTTCCGCATTTCCGCCATTTGATGCATTGAGTCTTTCATGGGCTACGTAGCGATATGTGAGCGCGCCTTCAAATTTTTTGCCGTCGATGGTGAGGTTCGGCGATAGGTCGTCTGCTGTGCGGTTGCTGATGAGTACAAAAAGTTGCGAGGTACTTCCGACTGCCTGTGCTTGAACGCCCGGTATTTGTTTTCCCTCGTATTCGAGCTGTCCATTGAGGATGGGTGGATTTTGGATGGCGAGGGAGAATTTTGTGTCCGATTGCGCGAATGCTTCTCCGATTAACTGAAGGGGATAGTAGGTGGCGCGCCGAATTGTATTTCCAAAGTCCGCCTCTGGTTCACCTCCGTATTTCCAATTGGTTCTCGGCGATGGAGGCGTGATTGGGGAGAATGCGGGGAATCCTTTGCCGGGACCGGCAATGACGTGAAAATTTGCATGGGTAATGCGCGGTTGGGTGAGCATTTTTAAGAAGAAGTCGCCCGTGTACATGGCGTGGAGCTGTGTGTTGGCGACCCGGTTTGCGGGGTTGGCGATATTCCACTCTGTTATCCACATTTCCACGTTGGGGAATAGTTTTTCATAGTAGTCGATGGCGTCATGGAAATCGCAGTGGATCCAACCAAAGAGATAGCCCCGATATTCCTCAATTTCTTTTTTCCGAGCGGTCCGATAAGCATAGACGTGAACGGTATAGGCGTCGTAAAATTGATCCGCGGCCGCCAATGCACTGTCCCATTTGCGTTGATCCACGTTTTTTTCAAAGCCGTTTTTGTGGAAGGCTACCGGGCTTGCACAGACTGAGACTTTTATGGTTGGGTCAACGGCTTTCATCGCCTGTGCATGTTTTTTTGCTTGTGTGATATAGGTTTCTGCAGAGGGGTATTTTTCCGCGTACCACGGCAGATAATATTCATTTCCGAGTTCC
This sequence comes from Gemmatimonadota bacterium, assembly GCA_026706845.1. Classification (NCBI taxonomy): domain Bacteria; kingdom Pseudomonadati; phylum Gemmatimonadota; species Gemmatimonadota bacterium. The sequence continues at coordinate 5,486 of JAPOXY010000127.1, read as the reverse complement.
CAATACGCGATCTCGTATCCCTTGTTTTTGGTGTATTGGACCCATCCGGCACTTTCTTCCGGGCTTCCCGTCCACAGGTTGACGACTACGATGGGCGTTATTTTTAGCGCGTTGCACATTTGCATGAAGTCGTCAAATGCGAGTCTCCCATTTCTCCTTTTTCTCAGTCTGACAAAATTGCCTCTGTTTCGCCTGTTGAGTTGCTCGCTGCCTGTTGAACTCATTTCGCTCTGGATAAATCCAGCTATTTTCCAGTGGTAAAAATTGCCGATTGTGCCTCCGGGAAAACGCAGTATCTGGGGTTGCAGGTCTTTTGTGAGCGCGACGAAGTTAGAGTCGAGATATCCGTAGTCACCACTCATCATGTTCGTGTTGAAGCCATAGAGGCTTTTGGGGAGGGTTTGCGTTTCGCTGCGGTCAATTTTTAGATGTAGCGCAGGGTCTGTAGCTCCCAAACTCGTGTAGAGTGCGGCGATAAGCAATATGGCTATGAGGCGCATGACGACTCCTTACTCCATAACGACTTTTATGCCGGCTTCGCGCAATTTGTGTTCCTGTCCGACAGGTGTGTGGAGCAAGGTGTAAAAGCGGTCGAGGCGCTCTTTGTCTTGCGGTTTGGTGAGTTTGCTGACGATGATGAGTGCGGCAAAACCGCCAGTGATGTAGAGTACGTAGCGATAGGGCAATTCCCAGTCGAGGCCGCCAATGTAGATGCCCAGGCTTTCCAAATTGATGATTGTTTGACCGGATATGGCGAATAAGAATGCCGAGACTATCAGACCCGCCCAGGCGCCGGGCGCATTGCACCTGCGCCAGAGAATTCCTCCCCAGAATGCGATCCCAAAGAATGCCACGAGCGACCAGGAGAGGCGAATGATTGCGACGACAGAGGTAAAATAGAGCGCGATGATAATACCGAATATGACGAGTATAAGGGCGACGACGCGGCCCGTGGTGAGGTAGTGTTTGTCGTCGGCTTCGGGCTTGAAGAGGGGTTTGTAAAAGTTTTCGACAAAGAGAGCGGCGCCATCGACCATGAATGAGTCGCAGGTGGACATGACCGCGGCGATCATCGAGGCGAGCATGATGCCGACGAGGCCGATGGGCAAGAGGTCGCGCGAGGCGAGCCCAAAAGCGTGTTCGGGGTCGTCGATGTTGGGATAAAGGGCAATGCAGGCTACGCCGGTAAATGCCCAGGCTACGGTGCAGAGGCGTTTGATCATGTTGCCGTATGTGAAGCCCACGCGGGCTTCGCGTTCGGTTTTGCCCGCACCGCCAATTTCCATGTGGTGGGGTTGGGCAATGATGCCGACGAGGGCGTTGATGACGACCATGACGATGAAGAAGGGCGTGATGCGGTCGTATCCGGGCGGAGGATCGCCGGGGGCTTCAAGGCTGAATTTTTCAATGGGTACTTGCTGGTGAAGCCCGGTGAAACCGCCGACGCCGTCGATGACAAAGGGGACGAGAAGAAAAGAGAGGACGATGATGAAGATGCCCTGGATAAAGTCGGTGATGATGGCCGCGGGTAGGCCGCCTAAGAGGCCGTATGAGAGGAAGAGGACGGTCATCACACCGATGGCGATTTCGGGAGATATTGCGCCGCCGGTCATAGCGCTGGCTGTTTTGCCCGTGCCCAGGAGCATGATGCCTATTTGTATGGCAAAGTAGAGCAGGCCATAGAGGGCGTAGAAATAACCGAGTGAGTTGCTGAATCGGTCTTCAAAGAAGTCCGCGATGGTGAGGTAGCGCAGTCTTCGCCATATTGGCGCAATGAGCCAGTAGAAGGGGGTGGCAAATAGATAGAGCCATTGATACCAGATCCCCGCCATGCCCAATTTGTAGGATGCACCTGCAACGGTTACGGCCTGATCGGTGTGGGTGCCGGTGCCAAAGGCGTGCATGATCATAAATGTTTTGCCAAAGCTGCGCCCACCCATAAAATAGTCGCCCGTATTTTTGATTTTGCGGGCGACCCATAAGCCGGCAATCATGATGCCGATTAAATAGATGGCGAGCGTGGCAAAGTCCAGCAGGTGTAGTCCAAGCATAAATCTCCTCTATCAGAACGTGTCTTTTTGCGGTGTCGCACCGTCGGCTACGTCTCGTTTCCAGGTGTCGATGTTGCCGCTTACATATCCGCGAAAGCGATCAAAGTCGTGGTGCAGGGGATTGAATTTTTTGTCGTACCCGAGGTGCCATTTGCCAAAGATGGCAGAGGTGTAGCCGGCTTGTTTGAGCAGTTTGGGAAAGGTGATTTCAGAGGGGTACAATCCCACATAGTGGTCGGCGCTTTGGGGATTGGCGCCGATTACTTTGGGCACGCCTGCGCGCTGTTGATAGCGTCCGGTGAGTAGTCCGGCGCGCGTGGGGCTGCAAACAGCACCGCTGGAGTGGAAGTCGGTGAATTTAAGCCCTTCGCGGGCCATTTGTTCCATTGCGAGCGTGTGGATCCAGCCCCCGTACGTACTGGAATCCCCATAGCCCATGTCGTCGGCGAGTACGATGATGATGTTGGGTTTGTTCATACTTTAATTTGCTTCATTCATTCTAAAGCCGGACACAATGGTGCTGTCTTTGCGTTCCAAAATGTTGTCGGGGTCGATGCGGTAGGGGTCGTCTTCTGCGCGGCCCACGGGGTGCATTTGGGTGCTGTGGTAGCCGAAGCGGACGGATTTTCGCCATTCGTCGGTGCGGTTGCAGTCGGACCAGTGAATGATCTGATAGCTAAAGAAGATGACGTCTCCGGCTTTTGCCGGGATCAAGATGGAGTCGATTTTGTCGGGGTGGTAATCGTCCGGCGGCAGATGAGGAGAGGTGTCTGGACCCAGGACGTGGACGAGCGGACCTTTTTTATGGCTGCCGGGCACCACGCGCAAGCATCCGCTTTCTATTGGGGTATCGTCCAGGTGAAGCAAGCAATCGACAAAATCGGGGCCGTCGTGCGGATAAAAGGGATAGTCCTGATGCATGGGAAAAGGCGTGCCGAGTTCTGGCGGTTTGGCATGGAGTACGGTGTGGTGCCATTGAACGGTGTCGCGGATCAGGTCTTCCACGCAGCCGACGAGGCGTTCATTAAAGATGGCGCGTCCCCAGGTTGCGGAGTAGAATTGGGGATTGTGCATGAAGACGGCTTTGGTGTTGAGGCGTTCGTCTTCGGGCAGGTATCGGTCGCGCCAGGGTCCCCGCCAGCCAATGGTCTCATTGCCCCAATTTTCGATGATGCGCACCATTTCCGAGCCGAGTTCGGCGGTTTCTTCTGGGGTAAATAGCGCTTCGCATTTGAGGTACCCATTTTCGTGGTAGAAGTCGATTTGTTCCTGTGTCAGCATGGCGTCCTCCAATATAATAACGCAAGAGAACAAGGGATTGGCAAGGATCTCCCCCGGTCCCTACGTCTCCCCGTTCTCTTGCGTGATTTTTTTCATATTTGCATCGGCTCAATATAGCATGATAGACGCGTGAATGAAAGCAAAATTCCGCGTTTTTGACCCTTTATTTTGCAGAAATTTGAATGGCTGCGTTTGGAAAAACAGCGACCCGGGCATTATCGGGCAATTTTTCAATGAGTTGGTTGCGGAGCGTGTCCCAATCGCGGAAGAGAATGCCGTCGGGATTGCGTTTGTAAAATTCGTCAACCGGAAAGTTCTCAGACCACATCAGGGTCTGGTGCGGGTCTTCGATTTTGGGTTCGGGGAGTTCTTGCTGGGGCTGTTGGGATTTCTGTTTGCAAAACCGCGCGTAGTCTATTTCGTCGTATAGTCCGTGGTGACAGATTCCATCGGTGGCGGGATTGATGGCGACTTTGTACGCGTTTTTGAACAGCCGAAGCGGCCAGAGTGCTTTGGCGGTTTGTACGGGGTCGTAGTCGAGGGGGTAGGCGTTGGCTATGACGAGGTCAGGCTCTGTTTCGGGTGTCCGGGTTGCGTAGGTTTTTAGCGCGAATCGGGCGCCGGTGCGCTGCGCCTGGATGAAGTCGCCCACAAATACACCGGTGATCTGGCGTTTGCGGTTGAGTGTTACGTTGACGACGGCATCGAGGCCCAGGACTTTGGCGACTGCTTCGGCGGCGTCTCGATGGTCTGGTTCGTCGCCCTGTCGTTCAATATTGGCGTGTCCCCGATTTGCGTAAAAGGTGTGAAAGTAGAACATGGTGGCAAAGCCCGAGACGCCCGGTAGGATGAGTTTGGCGCCACCGCCAAAACCCACGTTGGCGTGGGGATAAATTCCGCCAACGCAGAGCTTGAGGTCGGCGTCTGCGACAACTCTGTCGATGTAAATGGGGAGGCCGCTGTCCAGGCTGCCCAGGGCGCGCAGGTCGCCGCCCATGAAATAGTGATTCGTGACTTCATAGGTGCGGGCGATATCAGCCCCTACTTTTTTGTCGATTTCCTCCGCGTCGATTGGGCGGTGAGATCCCCCGCCTACGACAAAGCGGATTTGATTTTTGGGTATGCCAGCGGTGTCGAGTTCTTTGAGGACATAAGGGATGAGTTCGGCAGCGGGTGTGGGGCGACTCAGGTCATCTACGATGATTGCGGCGCTGTTTTTCCCTTTGGCGAGTTCCGCTATCCTCGGTGTGCCGATGGGGTTGTCAAAGGCGGTTTGGATCTGGTCTGCGGTGACTTGAGGGCATTCCTCTGGTCCAAAGGTTTCGACTGTCCAGCCTTCGGGAAAGGTGAGGGTGAGGGCTTCATCACCCGCCCAGGCACGGGTGTGTATTGTGGCGGTGTTGTTCATCGCGGCCTCTTTTGTTTT
>JAPOXY010000127.1:0-718 GCA_026706845.1 Gemmatimonadota bacterium | reverse complement strand
TTTTGTTTTTGTGCGGTTAGATTGGGGTCTCGTCAGGGGGAGACACATTATAAAACACTGATGTTGAGGACACAAGGACTTTGAGGGTAAAAAAAGTTGGATTGCTGCCCGAGATTGGTCTGGATGAGAAGAACATTTCTTTCACCATACCACTCATACATCGCTCAAAATATACACTTTTGCCTCCAATGCCTGCGCTCCTCCATCTCCGATTCAATAGGCAATCCACAAATTCAAGTTGTGAACAAGACCGCAATACAGCATATTGAAGGCATAATGAGATGCTTATATGCAATTTATCGCTCAATTCTGTGATAATTTCATTTTTTGGCCTGATATTTGCTTGGGTTCTGACTGTTGCGTTTATGTAAAATACAATCAACTTTCAGACCAGGGCATCTTACATGGCAGAATTTGATACGATTTCTAAACACCTGATTCAGAAATATCCCGACGACTTCGCCGGTTTCACCCTCGGACGCGAGGACATTGAAGTTCTTGCAGTTATTGACACAGAGCAACTCACTGTTGAAGCACGCCAAACCGATAGCCTGATTCGCGTGCGTATTGACGGCGAGGAGGCATTAGTCCACAACGAGTTTCAAACCACCGACAGCACCAATCCACCTATGCCGCGCCGCATGGCTGGATATATCGGACGAGCTATTGAGCATCACGGTCTGCCGATCTATTCCAACGTGATCTACCTGCGTCCCAA
>JAPOXY010000126.1 GCA_026706845.1 Gemmatimonadota bacterium | reverse complement strand
GCAACACCTCGTATTCGACATCAATCGAATCAACGGCTTCTTGCGCTGTGTGAATATCTGTTGCGGCAACCGCTGCAACTGCATGGCCGTGATACAATACCTTGCCATCGGCCAGCACATTTGCGCGCAGGTGCTGCAGATTGGCAGCACCTTCACCCAGGTCTTCAATTTTATCTTCTTGTAAAGGCAGGTCGTCAACCGTAATCACGGCTTTTACACCTGCAAGCGCCTCTGCCTTGCTCGTATCTATTGATTTGATCCGCGCATGCGCGTGTGGGCTGCGCACAACTGCCCCGTGCAACATGCCTGCCATATCGATATCTGCACCGTATTTTGCCCGACCGACGACTTTATCGACGCCATCGTGCCGTATCGGACTGGTGCCAATAACTTTGTAATCCGTAATGCCCAGATAATCTTCTGTTTTTGTCGCCATTATGGGATCACCTCCCTATTCGGCCATTTCAGACGCGGCGTCTTGCACCGCGCGGACGATTTTGTCATAACCCGTGCAACGGCACAGATTTCCCGCTAAGTATAACCGAATGCGTTCTTCCGAAGGATCCGACTCTTGATCGAGCAATGCCTTGGCGGCCACAATAAAGCCCGGTGTGCAAATGCCGCACTGAAGGGCTGCGTGTTCGAGAAATTTTTGCTGAAGAGGATGCAAACCATCGGCACTTGCAACGCCTTCAATTGTCGTGAGTTCCTGCCCCTCGGCTTCGACACCCATCATCAGGCAGGAATCGATAACCTCGCCATTGACCAGTATGCTACACGCGCCGCAGTTGCCATTGCTGCAACCCTCTTTCGTGCCCGTAAGATCGAGTTGATCCCGCAAAACCTCGAGAATTGTCTGCCGAGGTTCGCACAAAAACTCGACCGATTCTCCATTAATTGTCGTTGTAACGTGAACTTTTCCTGGCATGCGATCAAGACTCCTTTGCTCTCTGAATGGCTCCCTGAATGGCTCGGCGCGTCAAAACGCCGGACAGGTGAACCCGCTGTTCGATAGTTCCTCGCATATCGCTAATTGGCCTGGCTGCTGCGCGCGATGCTGCACACGCCGCTTCTATAGCGTCTTCGTCATCTACTGCTTTCCCCACGAGTGCTGCGCCCGCATCGGCAACGAGCAAGGGAGTGGGAGCGACAGCTCCAATTGACACCCTGGCCTCTTGAATAGTTGCTTTATCGCTGTCCAAAACCACAGAGGCCGCAGCATTGGCGACTGCGATATCCATTTCATTGCGCGGAATAAATCGCAGGAAAAACGCCCCCGAATTGGCAGCCGGAGTTGGCACCTGAATAGAAACGAGAAACTCGCCAGATTGAAGAACACTTTGCCCCGGACCAGTAAAAAAATTCTCTGCGGCGACTTCACGCGTGCCATTTGGACCAGCAATACGACATGCGCCACCAAGGACAATGACAGCAGGTGGGGTGTCCGCTGCGGGCGAAGCATTGCAGAAATTGCCTCCAATAGATCCGCGATTTTGAATCTGAATAGAACCGATGAGCGAAGTACAATCTACAAGCGCGGGATAACGGCTTTCGACAACATCGTAACCGTAAATTTGGGAACACGGTGTTGCCGCACCAATACTCAAACCGCTGTCCTCATCAAAACTCAACGCAGTTGCTTCGGGGATCCGCTTGAGATCAATCATCAAATCGATCTTGCGCCCCTCCTTCAACTGCGCGATCAAGTCCGTGCCACCCGCCAGAATGCCGATATTGCCATTTCCCGCACTGAGCAGAGAAATAGCCTCATCTACAGACTGAGGTGCTTCATAATCAAATGCGTTCAAAATTTTCCTCCTCTTTATTAAAACCGACAGATTTTATTTGCGTCCATTACTCATTTATCTGCGGATGCTTTTGAATTTTTCTGAGAAGTTAAGAATACAACCGGAGTTCCGGGCTGTCAAGCCTTTTGGCGGGAGAGAATTAACGCTCTGAAAATGGATGTGTCAACCACAAAAAAGCGGGCTTCCGCGAGACGCCCAAGCTGGTGGGAGGGGACCAGACTGAACGCTTGCGGAAGCCCAGGACCAACTATCAGACCTTATACTTCATTGCGATAAACGCCTGTGTGATACATTAGTTCCCAATATGAGCCTCAAGAACGACATACCCATCTTTTTGAGCCATGATCTCCCCTTGTCCAAAAACTCTGTGGATGTGTTTCAAATACGCTTCTGGACGCATCACAACAAGCATCAAACGCCCTCCCGGTCTCAGTGCCCTAAAAGCACCCTCAATTAGGGGGTGTGCCGCAGCATTGCCATCGTGAAAGGGCGGGTTGGAAACAATAAGATCGAATTTCTCGCGCCGGTCAATAATGCGAGCATCTTCCACACGAGCCACCGCATTGCAAATCTGGTTGCGTTTCAAATTTTCCTCCGCGCAGGAAACAGCTCGAATATTCGAATCGACAAGTGTTGCATTGCCTTTTACAGATAAACGCGCTGCAACCATGCCAAGTGCGCCCCAGCCACACCCCCAGTCCAGTACATGGTCGGTGGGGCGAACTTTCAAGCAGTCGATCAGCAATCTCGTCCCGTTGTCGAGCCCATCCCGTGAAAAAACGCCCGCACGGGTTTCAACGCGATATGGACTGCCCGGCACATCGCGCAATTCAAATGTCGTTCGATTGTCAACCGGTGCTTGGCAAGGATCATTCTGCTCCTTTTTTGCGCTATAAATTTCCACTCTGCCCACGCGTCCTGCACGTCTGCTATTGCCAAAAACCGCATGCAAATACGCGGCATAACTTCTAATGCCGCGATTGCGCTGGCCCGCCAGATAAAGCGCGCCGCCCATTTCAAGCGCCTGAAAGCCCTGATCAATCCATTCAAATACCTGCCCCTTGGCAGATCTCTGTGCGGGTTTGTAAAATACGACACGCACGTCGGAAATCACCTGCGCGGGCATTGTACTGAGTATCCCCTCCACCCTAAGTATTTCTGCCTTTTGCACGGCGCAAATATCCTCCCCCACAAAAGTCACCCGAGCACCTGTCTCTCGCAAGCATACGAGACAGTCTCCCTCCCAGCCGAGATCCAGCACCCGGCTACCGACCTGTACATCTGCCATGTCAACAAATGCTTCCCTGGCTTGTGCTTCTTTTGTTTTAATCACTTGCAAAACACTCTGCCACAATATAAAAGGAGAATTCTATTCCATTCTTCTTCAAATGAAATAATCAAGCTACGACTCTGCCCGCGCCTTAATGCCCGTATAAGAATTGGAATCATTGACATCGGTTTCGACCGGCAAATTGGAATCGCGCCATCCCACCACTACGAGAACGCCATTTTCGACTTTTCCGCCAAAGCCGCCCTGAACATTGGCCAAATTTGAATACCCCAACCGCGCCATCAAATCCGTAGCCATCTGTGAACGCATCCCGCTCTGACAGCCACAAAAAATGGGCTGTTCTTTATCGGACAGTGTTTTTTGCACAACATTCAGAAAATCGGGATTTGGCACCATGCCCCCCGGACCGGGAACTGCAATGGGGATATTGATAGCGCCTTCGGGATGCCCCTGGGCAAATTCCATTTCCGTGCGCACATCGAGATATACCGAATTTTCTGCCTCATCCATCGCGGTTTTTGCTTCTCCGGGTTCAAGCTGTTTAATCGCCATATTAAACTCCCAATATTGAGATGATTGCTTCTGGAATATATTGCTTACAAAATAAGCAAAATCATGGGTGGGGCAAGTCTTGAATCTCGTTTGGGCATTTATTGCGTTTCAGTTCTTTACTCTTGTCGCTGGATATATTACTTTGGGTTTCAATAATCAAAATAGTTTACAGGAGGACCAGAGAGATGGCCAAAGAAAACACACTGAGGGTCGCTGTTGCGGGCTGCCACCGCATGCTGTTGCGCGATTTGACCCATCACAATTTTGCCGCGGCTTTTCGAGCCATCCCGGAAACTGAGATCGTCGGTATATTCGATTACGGTGCGGAAACGCGAGCGGAATTTGTCACCTGCTGGCAGGACGTTTGGGGCGATATCCCAACCTTTGGTAACTATGAACACATGCTCAAAAAAATCAAACCAGATGTAATCTGCATTGCCACGCGTCAGACCATGCACGCCGATCAGATTGAGGCCGCTGCCGCAGCAGGGGTTCGGGGTATTCTCTGTGACAAGCCTTTGGCTACAACCCTTACGGAAATGGATCGCATTATATCTGCGTGTGCGGACATCCCTCTCTGCTTTGGCCTTGACCGGCGCTGGTCTCTCCCTTATCGCCATCTTCGCCGGGACCTGAGCGATCTGATCGGAACCATCACGAGTCTCGTCGCTTATGGCCTGCCCAACACCATCAATCACGGTTGCCATTGGTACGACGCCTTGCTGGGTCTATTGGGCGATCCCGAACCCTTATGGGTCAGCGGTCTGATTGACCACGGTGATTCAGACGATGAACGCCGCAAACTCGATCCGCCTGCACGTGCTCAAATTGGTATGGACAATGGCGTTGTCGCCTACATTACGATGGATGGCGGCAAAGGCCCCAGTTTTCAAATCACGGGAACAAAAGGTCATCTATCCATCCTCTCTGACGCAACGCACGCCCATCTCTGCCGAGAAAATACTTACCAGTCCCTCAGTCTTCCCACAGACAAAGACCCGTGGCCGACGGGACCTGCAATGGTGCGCGACCTCGTGCAAGCTATTGAAACGGGTGGTCGCACGGCCTGTGACATCAATCATGCGCGCAGAGCCACAGAGATAGGATTTGCCATCCATCACTCCTCGAAGCAAGGGGGGGCGAAAATCGCTTTGTCAGATGTGGATCGATCTCTACGAGTGGAATCATACCCCTGGGGAAATGAATAGCTATAAAATACTCTTGGATAAATATAGTTTTAATACACTTACACACTGCTCTTCCCAAAGGAGATCTCAATGTCAGACCCTATGAACATCGTCGTCATCGTAGCCGATACGTTTCGCACCTCATTCCTGGGTGCTTACGGAAACGACTGGATCCACACGCCAAACCTCGACCAATTTGCCGAAGAGGGCGTGCGCTTCACCAATGCCCATCCCGAGTGCCTGCCCACCATCCCGACGCGGCGAACCCTTCACACCGGACGCCGAGCCTTTCCCTTCAAAGACTATAGTCCCGTTCCCTGGGACAATGTCTATCTCGCCGGATGGCAACCCATGTCGGGTGATGAGGGTACAATCGCCGAAGCCCTCGTGCAGGCTGGTTATCACACCGGTTTCTTTGCCGATGTCCCCCATTACTTTGTTCCTGGAATGAATTTTACGCGGGGCTTCCGCCAATGGGAATTCATTCGCGGTCAGGCAGAGGATCGCTATCGCGCCATAGCCGCAGCAGACCCGGCATTGATCGAATGCTATAAACTCAGAGAAGGACAGCCTCAGAATCTGATCCGCGCCCATCTGGTCAATGTGCAACCCCAGCGTCCCGAAGAGACCTGGCCCGCTGCGCGGACGTTTCGCGCTGCCATTGAATTTCTGGAGCAAAACGCTTCAAACACGCCCTTTTACCTCTATGTCGATAGCTTTACCCCCCACGAAACATGGGAAGCACCACTCCATTACTACGACCTGTATGGTAGCCGCGAAGACAGAGTACCCATTTGTCTCAATGTACCTTATGGTCCCCTGAGCGCCAATCCCGACTACGAAGATCGGCTCGCTTCTATTCGCGCCAATTATGCCGGACTCGTCACAATGGTGGATACCTGGTTTGGACGGCTGGTCGATACAATCGACAGAGTGAGCTTGCGGGACAATACCATGGTCATTTTTCTGAGCGACCACGGCACAAATTTCGCCGACAATACCGAAGGCATAATCGGCAAACCCGCAGACTACATGTATCCGGGCACCATGTGTATCCCGATGATCTTGCGACACCCGCAAAACAAAAGCGCCGGAACCATCTCCAACGCCTTTGTCTATACCCTCGATATACCCGCAACAGTGCTCGACATTTCTGGCGTCTCACCAATCGGAGAAATCGACGGACAGAGCCTGCTGCCCATCGTTGAATCCTCCGGCACATTCAGCCAGCGAGACTATCTAACATGCCGCTACGGCAATTCCGTCTGGTACAAAGACAATACCACCTGGTTCTTTTCTCAGGTGAACTTTTCTGGGCCTCGCGTCTTCGACCTGGAATCAGACCCGGACTGCACCCAGAACATCGCCGAAAGAGCCGCAGATAGAATCGAACGGGCAAAACGCCGCATTCTCGAAGACGCTGGCGGCGAAATCCCCATCTACCAGCGTAAAGAATCCACCGATGCCCTCGGCCGCCCAGAATTTACTGTATGACGTACTATAGAATGTTACCAATCTGAAAATGGAATATTGTGCCCCTGTCCGGGAAACCAGATCATATCGATGACAAACGAAGTACCTGCCCCCATAAAATGCCCGAGGATCAGACCGATAAAAAAGGGTCGCGCTGTCCGATATGCCTGTGCGCCACCAATTCTGAGAATAATAGCTTTGGCAAACCACGCCAGAAAAATTGGGAGAACGACATATCGCACGGGACCCACAGGACCAGCGGCAAATCCAATGGGGTGAAAGGGAAAACCGGGAAAGCGATAGCGCACAAACATCAGGAGCAAGGTAAACGCCGCCCCTCCGAACAAAAAACCGATCAACTCCCAATTTCTACCCCACGGATCCTTCGACTTCTTGACCAGATCATCCCAGGGCCAGCGCGCCAGTTCACCGGTAAAAATTCCACCGTAATTGGCGGCACCATTTACATAGCCCATATAGATCGTGTACAAAAATGTGGCAAACACGCCCACACCCATCGCCAGAATCAGAACCCAGAGCAAGCGTCGCCTATTCGTCTGGATGGTATCGAACAACTTTGTCGAATGCCCCAGCGCGGGCATAATCGTCGTCTTGATATCGCTACACCACGAATGAGAGATAGCAATAGAAACGAGCGTGCGCGATGCCAAAGAATCAATACCCAGAATGACCGATGAAAAAATTTGCGGACACATCGCTGCGCGAAGCGAAATCAGTCCTGCCTCTGCAATCAGACGGGTTTGTCCCAAATACATCACCAGTACGCCAAAAAGGAACAGTGGGATAAACTTCAACTCCATCCCCGTCTTATAATGCCACACAGCAAGATAAAGCGCGCTCCCTATCAATCCAAACGCGGCAGTGCGATAAGACATAATCTCGCCCGAGTCATCTACTTCTGGATCATTGTAAAACGCCTTGCGAAATACATTTTTCAGATGTTCTCGCCCCATCCAGAATCCAACGAGAACAATGACAATGATTGCACCGTGCGATTGCGCCCCAATCGAAAGCGGATTCGTAGAGTATTCGTCAAAAATGACCTCCTTATAACCCAATCGGTTAAAAAGGCCCATTTCCATCGTAGTAAAAAAGTTAAAAAACCACAGACTGAACAGAATATCCAGCTTGATAAAATAGGCAAATCCCGCCACAACCGGGTACATACGCATCGAAATAGGTGGAAATACCCGGTCGAACACCACATTGGGATAACGCCAAGGGATCTGCGGGAACGAAGGATTAAAATGATTGATCACATTCCACAGCACCCAGAAAAACGTCAATCCAAATCCAATCCAGAAAAGCGGTAGATTTAGAATCGGAATACGAAAAAAGCCCTTCTCTTTCGGCTCTTCCAGCACCGCCAGTGGAACTTCCATCAAGGGATATTCAATGCGCTCGTTCTCCACCCATTGCTTCCGCAAAATTACCATCAAACACAAAGCGCATCCATAATAGGCGACAATTACCGTCATCCACCAGAAAACCGGCACCAGCCATATCGTCCAGGGTATGGACGCACCGCGCGGTAGCCCTTCAAAAAACCACCTCAGGCCCTCGCCACCCGGGACCACGGTCCACTCGGGCAAGAGCGTCTCGTAATACACCGCCCACTGGTTTTCCGGCGAAGACAGATAATGGGGCACCGTAAAATTGGCGACCATCTTGCCGATAAAATACGTGGGCATAGTGGCCCCGATCAATGGCATCACAAAAATGACAATCAATTCACCCCGGCTCAACTTCAAGAATCGGTTTGCAAACAACACCAGCACCATCAAAGGCACAACCGCCGCCATTGACAGATGATTTTGATCCAGGCGGGTCGCGTGCAAAATAAATCGCGCGTAAGACCCCGCATTCGTCGCCAGCACCGTCAATACAATACCAATCGACAGCGACCAAACCGAAATCGGCGACCGGATCTGACGATCGGGTGTTGTCTCAACCTCTTTTAAAGCCTCTGCCATAATACCTCTTGATTCAATGGATTTCCTGGAGTATCTGTCTTAGCTCAAACTGCGACAGGGCACGGGGATTGTTTTTTAGACGTTCCGTGTTGACATTCTGCACAAGTATTTCCAGGTCTGCGTCAGTATCCACACCGACCTGTCGCAGACGGGTCGGACAACCAATGGCGCCGATGAGATCGTCAATGTGTTTTCGCGCTTCTTCAGAACTCGCAACCCCTATCAGCCTGTTAATATCTCTGATATCTTTCTGAACTTGAGCAACACCTTTGGGATGCCAACAATCACCACTGACTACCCCATTGTTGTATATTAAAACTGCACCCAATGTCAGAGCCACAGCCAAACCATGAGGCACGCCAAATTGAGATGTGAGCGTATAGGAAATCGCGTGAGGTGCTGTGGTCTTGCTGATATTGATCGCTTTGCCAGATAGATGGGCAGCGCGACACATATTGGCACGCACATCGGGCGTGGGACGGTGAACAGCGGCCTCGAGATTATCGAGCACCAGCGTCAGAGCCTCGCTTGCAAAAACACGCGATTGCGCGGTTGCATTCACACTCCACAGAGATTCAACAGCCTGTGACAGTGCGTCCAGTCCCGTATGTGCGGTAATAGAAGCTGGCAAATTGGTAGTCAGATTGGGATCGATAATTGCGTAGTCTGGCAGCACATTGGCGTGTGCAACGGAATATTTTTGTTCCCCGACATAAACCACAGCAAAATGCGTTGCTTCACTCCCCGTACCCGCTGTGGAGGGAATGGCGATTAAAGGTGCGGCTTTATCCCGAATCGGTATATTCCCTGTAAGAAGTTCGCGGTATTGTCCGCGATGTGTACCGAAAATGCCAATGAGCTTGGCCATATCAATTGCAGATCCGCCACCTATGGCAATCATCATATCACATGGATGTGCGTGCCATAATTTGACACCGCGTATCACATCGGCGTATTTGGGATTGGGCGCGAAATCATCAAAGATAGTATGGATGCGCCCCTGTAATGCGGCTTCTATATACATTTTTGCACCCGATTCATCGTAGGCTGTGCGATCAGCCACAACAAAAACAGACCGCGCGGCTCTGTCATCTAACAAAGACTGCACAGTCTCAATAGCCCCGGGTGCCATGCAGGTAATCTGTTTCACAAGACGATTCACTCATTTCGCCAATAAATCAGAAAGGACAGAAAATGGATTTTTATTTTCGACGTACATATCGCGGTGCGCTGAAAGCCATTTTGTTAGATTGGGCGGGAACCACAATGGATTACGGATGTTACGCGCCCGCCGTAGTCTTTCGCCAGGTGTACGAACGCATGCGAGTGCCTATCAGCATGGCCGAGGCGCGTGCACCGATGGGGGCGCACAAGAAAGTCCACATTCGCAAAATATCTCAAATCGAATCTGTACACCAGCGCTGGGAAGATACCTACAATCGACCACCGGAGGAATCGGATATCGACGAGATGTTTGAAGCATTTGTACCCTTGCAACTGAGTTGTCTGGCTGAATACGCCGACTTGATTCCCGGTACACTGGAAGCAGTTGCCGCATTTCGCAAGCGCGGATTAAAAATAGGATCAACCACCGGATATACAGGCGAAATGATGGCACTATTGCAGGAAGAAGCCAAAAAACGAGGTTACGAACCCGACGCAACCGTATGTGCGACCGACGTACCCGAAGGCCGCCCAGCACCGTGGATGTGTGTGCAAAATGCCATGCAACTGGGCGTGTATCCCTTTGCAGCCTGTGTCAAGGTCGATGACACGATCCCCGGCATCGAAGAAGGTCTCAACGCCGGCATGTGGACTATTGGACTTGCAAAAACAGGAAATGAAATCGGTCTAAACGAAGAAGAAATCAACCGCCTTGATCCCGAAGTACTGCAAACACAACTCGAGGCTGTATATCAGCGCATGCATCAGTCCGGCGCACACTATGTCGTCGATGGCATCTGGGATGTGCCTGCTGTATTAGACGACATCCAGAGCAGACTCACACGCGGCGATTGTCCCTGAGACGCAATACTCA
>JAPOXY010000125.1 GCA_026706845.1 Gemmatimonadota bacterium | reverse complement strand
CCCGAAAGGCTGGAGAAGGTGACGGTTATGAAGGCGGTTGTAGAGGCGTAGAAGCTATTACAGAAAAGGCAAAAAATAATAGTCCTATCGGATTCGGTAGGACTATTTTATTTAGATTAGTTCACTTTCCTTAAGCGAGCGCAAATTTTTCCTCTATTGGTTCTACGGTGACAGATACGGTGAGCGCGTGTTGCCCGCCGCCCTGGACCACGCCTTTGAGGGGGGTGACGTCGGCAAAGTCGCGGCCCCAGGCTACGGTGATGTGCCGGTCATCGGGCATGAGGTTGTTGGTCGGATCAAAGTCGATCCAGCCGTGATTGAGCAGGTACACAGAGAACCAGGCGTGGGAGGCATCAGCGCCGATCAGGCGCTCTTTGCCGGGGGAAGGCAAGGTTTCGAGATAGCCGCTGATATAGCGCACGGCCAGACCCATAGCGCGGAGGCAACCGATAGCCAGATGGGCAAAGTCCTGACACACGCCTTTGCGGTGTTTGAACACATCGGATAATGGCGTGGATATGGTGGTGAATCCAGGTACGTATTCAAAGTCGTTGTAGATGCGTTGGGTGAGGTCGCTAACCGCTTCTATAAAGGGACGGTCTTTAGAAAATGACGGTTCTGCATATTTTGTCAACTCGGGGACGGTAGTGGCTTTGGGAGAATCCAGTACAAATTGGCGCACTGAAAGAAGGTCGGGATCGGTTGTGGTTTTGAGGATGTGACACACGGTTTCCCAGGGCATATCGCTGGTCAATTGGGTTTGCGATACGATATGCACGTCGCTTGTGGCTGTGACTGAGAGGATATTGTGGGGTTGTTCGATGGAAAAATAGGCGGTGCGATTGCCAAAAAAATCTTTTTGCTCGCGAAAAGATGCTGGCTGTGGATCGATGGTGATATGGCTATTCAAGCATGTCTGATTGAAAAAACTGCGCGGGCTCAATCGGGCTTGATTGTGAGACAGGCTCACGGTCTCTGCATATTCGTAGTGGCTCTGATGTGTGATGCGATAATTCATGCGCCAAAGTTCCGGTTTGTGGATGCCAATTGTCTCGTGTTGCGCGCGTGGCGGTCATCAATTACCCAGGTATCTTTGCTGTGTACAAACGTATGCGTAGGAACGACAAAATTGTCGCGATCGGGTGCGCTGCGCGTGAGGCCACCGGGCATTACCGCGTATGTATTCTGGTGGGAAACGGCAAAGGTGGTGAGGGTGGTGTAGCGAGATTCGAGGTGGCCGTTGATCAGGGAAGGCGATGTTGCAAAGCTGACGTGTTCCAGGCCTGCGTAACGGGTGGGATTTGCCCTGATGCGATCGCGCCAGACTTCGCGCTCGGCGCGACTGAGCAAGGCACCGAAAACGCGGGGAGTAACGGATTGCTGATCAATTGGACAGAGAACCAGACTGTCGAGATGGTCGAGCACATAGTTCATTTCTCGCGCTTGCCCGCACCACCAGGTGGCTACCGAGGGCAGTATGAGGTCTTCGCCCAGCAAGTGCCGCGCAATGCCGGGCAAAAAAGGCATCAAGCCCAGATTTTCGAGCATGCTACTGCCCAGGGGATTGGCAATGACTACATGCCCATTTCGCACGGCATTGAGCAGACCGGCAACGCCGAGTTGCGATTCTTCGTTGAGTTCCAATGGGTCGCAAAAATCGTCATTGATGCGACGCAAAATGATATCGACGGGATGCAGATCATCGATGGATTTGAGCCACACGCGTCCATCGCGCACGGTGAGGTCATCGCCTTGCACAAGGGTATAACCCAGATAAGCCGAGAGATATGCATGCTCAAAATAGGTGGCGTTAAAAGGTCCCGGGGTCAGGACAACGATCTGGGGGTTTTCTTTATCGCGAGGAGCAATTTCAGACAGGCTGGCCTGAAAGGTTCGAAAAAAAACAGCCAGGCGCCGCACATTGCAGTCGTTGAACAAGGCGGGCATGATGCGCGACATTGTCGTTCTGTTTTCGAGCGCGTATCCCAGGCCCGAAGGCGCCTGTGCTTGGTCGTACAAAACCCACATCTGTCCATCGGGTCCTCGCGCGAGATTGGCGGCATAGACGCGCAATTGATGCTCGGCAGGCAGAAAGACATCTTTGCAGGGCCTCAAAAAACCAGCGTGATTATAGATGAGTTCAAAAGGCAACAGGCCTTCTCGGATGAGTGTTTGGGGACCATAGATGTCTTTGAGCACGAGGTTGAGTAATTCGGCGCGTTGAGACACCCCCCGCGCAATATGGGTCCAGTCATTGGCCTGAAGCAGCAGAGGTATGGGATCGAGTTCCCAGGGGCGGTGCAAGCCATCGGGGGCGCTGTGTACATTGTACGTAACACCGTTTTCTCGGAGCAACAATCGCGCTTCCTGGTGGCGGCGCGCCAGTTCTTTGCTGCCCAGGCGTTCTATTGCGCGAAAAAAGGGATGCCAATGGGCGCGCACCCCGTCTTTTTGGTCCCACATTTCGTCGTAAGAACCGGGTTCAAGGGCGTACCCTTCGGGCATAATATCGGCAATTGGGGTTTTGGACAAGGCTGATTCCCCGTACAACAAAAAAAGAGGAAGATTT
The DNA here is from genome assembly GCA_026706845.1 of Gemmatimonadota bacterium. NCBI lineage: Bacteria > Pseudomonadati > Gemmatimonadota > Gemmatimonadota bacterium. The sequence continues at coordinate 18,114 of JAPOXY010000125.1, read as the reverse complement.
CAGGCGGTCGTGGAGAAAGGCGAAGTTGTGAAGAAGGTTTCGAAAATAGCGTTGTCAAGCTGGTTGAGCTGGGTTTGAAATGCGTCGAGGTATTCGTGCAGACCTCGAGTGATGATTTCATCGATACTGGTGTAATCCAGTTCGGCAAGCAGGCGACCCAGTACTTGTTCAGATGTGTTTTGGAAAGAGCCTTCGGGCGTGCCCGATATGGTGTGCAACGATTGATTGGCACTGAAAAGACAGTATCGAATGGCGCGGGGAAATTCGCGGTTCAGGAGCAAGAAATCGACTACATTATGGGGGTCAATAGGTCCAAATTGTTTGCGATACATTTCGAGTGCGCTGGCAGATTTGAGCAATGCCGACCATTGGATATTGTCATAGGCCGTGCCCACATCATCACCTTCGGGTAATAAAAAAAAGTATTTGACATCAAGGATGCGCGAGGTTTTATCGGCGCGTTCTAATGCCCGGCCCAGTCGCGCAAATTGCCATGCTTCATTGTGAGACATGGTATTGTGCTGAATGCCCGTGAACAGGTGACTGGCAAGGATGATATCTGTAAAGTAGGCATGGGGGGCATCCTGTACATGGGGTTTGTCGATGTCTTGCACTTGTAAGTAGAATTTGTTAATCTGTTCCCACATTTCCGGTGAAATAATTTCTCGGATAGAACGCGCATTTTCACGGGCGTTTTGCAAGCAGGAGATAATGGAATTGGGATTTACGGGACTAAATGTCAGGAAGTCGATGACACTGGCTTGATTGTCCGTTGCGTAGTTTTCGTAGAACAGGTCCTGATCGCCTGTGGTGAGCACAAGCGGTTCCCACTGTCCTTTTGCTTCAACGGGTAAGTCGAGCATCAAGTGACAATTGACCTCAATAAAACGGGCGACATTTTCGGCGCGTTCAAGATAACGGCTCATCCAGTAAATGGATTCTGCTGTGCGGCTTAACATAAGATGGCTCGTGCGTTAGTGCGTTTGTGGAAGGTACCTGGACGGGACAAATGGGTCGTCACTGTCGTATAATACCCAGGTGTCTTTGCTACCCCCGCCTTGTGAAGAGTTGACCACCAGAGATCCTTTTTTAAGCGCTACACGCGTCAGCCCACCGGGCAAGACATAAATGTCTTCGCCATTGTAGAGAATATAGGGCCGCAAATCGACGTGCCTACCTTCAAAGTGGTCTTCCACCAGAATAGGGCTTCGCGAGAGTGCAATGGTGGGTTGTGCAATATAATTGCGTGGGTTTTTGGTGATGCGGCTGGCAAAGTCTTCGCGTTCGGCTCGCGTAGAATTCACGCCAATGAGCATGCCGTATCCGCCCGACTCATTGGCGGCTTTGACCACAAGGGTGTCAAGGTTTTCAAGTACATGCTGGCGTTGCTTGTCGTCCCAACAAACATAGGTGGGCACATTGGGCAGCAGGATGTCTTCGTCGAGATAATATTTGATGATTTGTGGCACATAAGCATATACGACCTTGTCGTCGGCGACACCTGTGCCGGGCGCATTCGCAATGGCGACCTGACCGTTTTTATAGACCTCCATGAGCCCAGGCACGCCCAGCATGGAATCGGGGCTAAAGACTTCTGGATCGAGAAACTCGGCATCAATGCGCCGATAAATAACGTCGATGCGCTGAAATCCGCGGGTCGTTCGCATCGCCACAGAACCGTCGGCAACGACGAGGTCCCGCCCTTCGACCAATTCGACACCCATTTGTTGGGCGAGAAAGGCGTGTTCGAAATAGGCCGAGTTATAGACGCCGGGTGTGAGTAAAACGACCGTTGGCGATGTGACATGGGAAGGAGATAGAGAACGCAGTGTGTTGAGCAATTGAGCGGGATAGTCATCTACATGTCGCACATGAGAAGCTTCAAATACTTCTGGAAATATGCGTTTGAGAACCTCCCGATTTTCAAGCACATAAGACACGCCCGAAGGACAGCGCATATTGTCTTCGAGAATGTAAAACTGGCCGTCTCTATCGCGCACGAGGTCAATTCCGGAAATGTGACACCACACATCTTTGGGCGGCGAAAGGCCAATGCAGGGTTTTAGAAATTCTTTGGCTGTGTCGATGACATAGCGGGGAATGATGCTGTCTTTGAGAATTTTTTGCTCGGTGTAGATGTCGCAGAGAAAGAGGTTGAGGGCCTGAATGCGTTGCTTGAGGCCATTTTCGATGTAGGCCCAGTCGGTATGAGAAACGATGCGCGGAATGATGTCGAAAGGGAAAATTTTTTCAACGCCAGCGTCGTGGCCATACACGTTGAAGGTGATGCCCATGTTCATCAAGGCCAGTTCGGCGGCTTGATGGCGTTTTTGGAGTTCGTCTTCGGATAGTTCGCCGAGTTTTTCGAGGAGCACTCGCGCGCCGGAATGGGGCGTGTTCGAAGCTTCAAAGAGTTCGTCGTAAAATCCGCCGAGTTCATAAGATGAAAAGTCCATGTGTTCACCATCCAGCAAAAGAATGGCTTATGTGACGTGGCGATAAAAATAATAAGCCGATGGAGAGCACCTGTCAATTATTTTTTGGGTGAACGACGGGTCGGGATTTCAGGATGAGCAGGATGAAAGGTGGGAGGTATCCGCAGATGGACGCAGATGAGAAGCGTTACATCTCACTATCATCGCATTGACCACGTACTGAAATTGCAGTATATTTTCTATTACGTTTCTTCTACTTCAGGCCATTATTTTCAGGAGGTATGGTTATGGCTATCGCTACTCAAAGTTTCCAGGATCGACTCCTGGACGGGGATATGACCCTGGATGTTTCTCCAGAGGTGAATCCGAGCAATCTGGTGTATCACAAATTGTGCTCTGCTGATGATTTTGAAGAAGGCGAAGGGAAGCCGTTTACTGTGGAGGGCACCCACATCGCCGTTTTCCGCTACGAGGGGAGGTTCAATGCAGTAGATAACCGCTGTCCGCACATGGGATATCCGATGTCCGAGGGCAGCGTTCGGGACGGGGTCCTGATCTGTCACTGGCACCACTGGGAGTTTGACCTTAAGACGGGCGGCTGTTTCATAACCTCCGGGGCTGGAAACGATCTGAAGAGCTTTCCCGTGGAGGTGCGAGATGACGGATGTCTGTACGTAGGGCTTGCGCCGGGCGAAAAAGAGGCGGCCAGACGCCGACAGATTGACCGGGGAAAGTATATTCTGGAGCAGGGGCTGAAAGATCGGAGCTCGCTCCTGATTGCCAAGGCGATTACCGCGCTAAAGGCTGCGGGCGCCACGCCGCAGGAGATGATCCAGCAGGGACTTTTTTACGGGGCATATAAATCGAATGAGGGTTGGTCATCGGGGGTGGCCATTTTGACACTGGCTGCAAATATGTGGGAAGATGTGGGCGAGAGGGACCACAATCTTTTTTTGGTCCACGGGCTGACACAGATTTCCAGACGCACATCAGGAGGTTCGCGGCGGCAGGGGTTCCCTTTGCCCAAAACATCGGACGAACCGGACCTGGCGACCCTCAAACGCTGGTTTCGGCGGCTGGTGGATCAGCGCAGCAGCAGCGCTGCACAGCGTATTCTGATGACTCTGTACGACCGTGGATATTCACCAGAAGAGATTGCGGATATCGTTTTTACCACGGCGACGGATTTCTATTTTACCGGAGACGGTCACGCGCTCGATTTCGCGAATAAGATGTTCGAGGCCTTAGATTATGTAGGTTGGGAAGGGGCGAATGAGATTTTGCGACCGATTGTGGTAGATTTAGTGGGGAGGGAACGACACGAGGAGACCGCCCGATGGGAAGACAGCGTGCCGGTCCTGGAAGATGTTTTCACCCGTCTGGACGAGATGTGGGAAGCGAACCAGGAGAACGAGGCACCGCTGGATATTTCTGATTTTACGCAGACGCTACTGGGAGAGGAGTTCGAGCCGATTGTCGCCGAGATCGAAGACAAACTGCGCGAGGGTGTGAAGCCCACGGATATCTGCCGGGCGATGACCTATGCCGGGGCCATCCGCACGGCGCGGTTCCACCTCAAGAACGAGGGAGACTGGCACGATGTGGCGAATATTTACTCTTACGCCCATGCCCTCTATCGCGCTTTCCATCTGGCACCGAGCGCAGAGCTTTTGCGCGGCATTTTCCACGGCGCTGTGTTTATGACCTATTTGCGCTGGCTCAACATGCCAGCGGCCCGCCTGCCCAGGGAAGGACAGCGGCTGGACGAGACGTTCGCGTCTGAGGACAAGATGTTGGACCGGCTACAGGAGTTTGCGGATTTCCAGAAGGTCTTCGAGGCTGAGGTGCTGGTAAGCCAGTATCTGGAGGAAGGATACGATATCACGAAGCTCAGGCATACTTTGGCCCATATTATGCTGCGCGAGGATGCGGAGCTACACATGTTCCAGGTACTGGAGGTGGCGTTTCGGCACTACGATCTGTCGGACGATCCGAAGGAGAAGCGTATGCACCTGCTGGCAGCGACCCGGTATATTACCGCCCAGAAGGTGATGAAGGGGATTCTGTGGTCCACGGAGAACGCGGAACGGCTGCAGCGCGGGGAACTGCTAAGCGAGCGGAATGACGATAATTAGAACAGGGGCCCAGGTGAAGGCAGAGGGCTGAACAGGCAGTAGCAGGTAACATCCTGCTACTGCTTTTTTATGTGCATCACTATCTGATCTTTAAAAATTTTCCACCTTCTCGCGCCGATTCTTCGGCTGTGATGCAGGCATTGGCAACGGCGAGGGTGTCGTCTGTTGATATGAAGTTTTCTTCGCCGCGCGAGAGTGCATCGATCATATTTTCAACAAATGTGTGATTGGTTGAGGGGGGGAGTTTGGGTTCGTAAGTGCCCGATTTGTTGGAGACAATGAGCACGTGATCGTCGGCATAGGCGCGCAAGTGTGCCGAGCCTTCAGTGCCCATAATGATGAATCGCGTATCCCCAAAAGACCGCGCATCGTTTGGGGTGAGCCAATCGGCAGTGGCGGTAGCAAGTGCGCCATTGTCGAGTTGAAACGAAGCCTGGATGTGATCGAATGTGAGGCCCGTATTGATGTGTTTTTTGAGCGTGCCGAGCGCGTGAACACCCGTGTACTCTGCGCCGGTGAGCCAGCGAACCTGATCCACCCCGTGGCCTGCCAGATCATGGAATGTACCCACATAGTTGTCTGCCTCAAAGTAGAGCGCGGGGGGATTCGCGCCGAGTTTGTGCGGATGTGTGGTGATGAGGCTCACGAGGTCGCCCAAATCGCCGTTTTGAATAGCCTGTCTCAATGCGATAAAGGCTCCATAACTGCGAGAGGTGAAAAAGGTGGAGAGTTTGATATTGTTTTTTTTCACAGCAGTTTTGATGCGTTGTAATTCTTCCGTCGTTCGGCAGAGCGGTTTGTCGAGTAGCATGTGGACGCCAGCTGCGGCACACGTTTCAATGACAGGCGTTTTTTCGTGATGTTCGAGACCCTCAATTACCAGGTCGGGTTTTGTTTTTTCGAGCATCAGGTCGAGTGTGGCAAAGCGGGTGATGTCGCGGTCTGCAGTATATTTTTCGCAAAGCGCGTCATCGGGTTCTACAATGCCGACGATTTCGCTATTTGGCGCGTTGACCGCCGAGTGAAACATACCGCTTATATGTCCGTAATGCGTGCCCATAATGCCGATTTTCATAATAGCGTCCTTCCTACGCTCGCCACCTGCGCGATTCGAGTACCGTATGTGTTAAAAAAAGAAAAAAAGCCGCAGCACTAATAAAAAATACCACGTCGTGGGTATCGACAACACCGTGAATCATGTCTCGGGTGTGTTCTATGAGGGAGAGAAATTTTAGAATAACAAAAAATATGTCGCTGGCAAACCGCGCAGCCCAGTCAATAATCCACAAGAGAATTAAAAAGAAAAAAGACAGCACAGCTGCGATAATCTGATTCTCAGTCAAAGACGAAGCCAAAATGCCCACACTGATAAATGTGGCGCCAATCAGCACCACAGCCAGCGCGCCAGAAAAAATGGGACCCCAGTCTAATTGCGCGTGCATGGACAACACGCCAATATAGCCGAAGGCCATTGCTTCGATTAGCAAATACAATACGTAACAAGCGAGAAATTTTCCCATCAAAATTTGTGCTGAAGTAATCGGCGAGGTCATCAATAACTCATACGTACCCCCGCGTTTTTCCTCGGCGTAGAGACGCATCGTGAGCATTGGAATCACAATCATCCAGATAAAAGTCTGAAATTCAAAAAATGGTGTGACAACCTCTGTATTGACGTTGAGTAGAATTTTTTCTTCGCGTTCAGCCAATTTCAGATATACGGTCATATCGTGAAATTCGAGTAGCTGGTTGCGAAAAACAAAGCCGCTAAATAGCAAAAATACACCGGCCATCACGTATGCAATTGGCGAGCCAAAATACGACCGCATCTCTTTGCCAAAAATCGCCATCACATTGCCCATCACACTTCCTCCTCGTGCATGGTCAGCGCATGAAAAATTTCTTCCAAAGACATGGCTTCACGCTTCATTTCCACCAGTCCCATGCCCAATTCGACAATGCGAGCCGATACAGCGGCACTCAAATCCGCTTCAGCTGGCCAATAGACGTGCAGCCCATTATTTGCTCGCGTCACATCGCTAATCCCTTCAATAGTGGCAATGGCTTTGGCGGCAATTTCTATATCGCCCGATATTCGAACAAAAAACCGCGTTGTATCGCGCATATTAGCAGTGAGATTTTCAGGGGTATCAACAGCGACAATTTTACCTTCGTGAATAATGATCACGCGATTGCAGGTCATTTCAACTTCGGGCAAAATATGCGTGCTCAAAATCACCGTGCGCTCCTGGGCAAGTTCGCGGATCAATTGCCGCACCTCAATGATCTGATTGGGGTCAAGGCCCGAAGTTGGCTCGTCCATGATGATTACCTCGGGGTCGTGTAATATCGCCTGTGCAAGCCCTACCCGCTGTCGATATCCTTTGGATAAATGACCGATGAGTTGCTCGGTGCGATCTACAAGGCCGCATTGTACGACGATTTTATCAATTCGCCGCCTGGATTCTTTTGGCGAAACGCCCTTGATTTTAGCGATAAACTCCAGGTATGTACGCACGCGCATATCGCGATACAGGGGCGGCAATTCGGGCAAATATCCAATGCGCCTTTTGACTTCCAGTGGATTGTCAAAAATGTCGTAGCCAGCAATGCGCGCCGTACCTTCTGTAGCGGGTAAGAAACAGGTGATTACGCGCATGGTCGTGGTTTTGCCCGCGCCGTTTGGCCCCAAAAAACCGACGATTTCGCCCTTACCCACTTGAAACGAAATGTCGTCAACAGCCGTAAACGCGCCGTATCGCTTTGTCAGGTGATCAACTTCTATCACACCTCACTCCTTATCCTTTAATTTTTTTTGCCCGCATCCTGAAAAATTGCATCAACGGTTCGTGATATGCCCCTTGAGTCGAAATACTTACAGCGTCTAAGCCCATGCGCTGAAACAGCGCTTTGCGGTCATCGCGCTCTTTTCGCGTCAGCTTTTGAAATGCATCGCGCACTGTTGCATCGCCAAAATCGACCATGATGCCTTCGCCTGTCTCGGCATCTTCTAACTCCACTATGCCAATTGCAGGTAGATCGTACTCTCGCGGATCTTCCAGTGCGATTGCTATCAGGTCGTGACGCCGATTGGCAACGCGCAGTGCTTTTTCATAGTTGGAAGTAAAAAAATCCGATACCAGAAACACCACACTGCGCCTGTAGGTCACGCGATTTAAATATTCCAATGCCGCATCGATGTTTGTACCGCGTCCCGAGGGTTGAAAATACAACAACTCTCTAATTACGCGCAACACATGCTTTTTGCCCTTTTTTGGGGGGATAAACAACTCAATTTCGTCGGTAAAAATGATCAGTCCCACGCGATCGTTATTCTGAATTGCGGAAAAGGCGAGCAGAGCGCAAATCTCAGCACCTATCTCGCCTTTCATTTGCGACACCGTTCCAAAGTCGCCCGACGCACTCGCATCCACCATCAATATCACGGTGAGTTCGCGCTCCTCGTCGAACACTTTGACAAAGGGATCATCCATACGCGCTGTCACGTTCCAGTCGATTGTGCGAACATCATCGCCGGGCTGATATTCTCGCACTTCTGCAAACGCCATACCCCTGCCCTTAAATACCGAATGGTACTCGCCGGCAAAAATAGTATTCACCAGATTGCGCGTGCGCAACTCAATGCGCTTCACTTTTTTGAGGATTTCAGTTGGAATCATGGTAAAAACTATCACGGCACTTCAACGTGATCGAATATTTGACGCGCGATTTCTTCGGAGTCAATTTCTTCGGCTTCTGCCTCGTAAGTTACCAGCACGCGGTGACGCAACACATCCAGGCCGATGGCTTTCACATCTTCGGGGGTGACATAGCCGCGATGGTGCAAAAATGCATGCGCTTTGGCAGCGCGGGTCAGGGCAATAGACGCGCGCGGCGATCCGCCAAATTCGATCAGGGCGCGCAAATCATCCAGGCCATAAGTCTCCGGATCGCGGGTTGCCAACACGAGATCGACGATATAATCTTTGATTTTATCATCCACGTAAATCTCATCGGCTACGCTTCGCGCACGAATGAGATCGTCAGTTGTTATAACGTTCTCGATTTGAGGGGTTGCGCCGCGGCTCATGCGATCGACAATAGCGCGTTCTTCCTGTTTATTGGGATATGTTACCCGCACTTTCAGCATAAAGCGATCGACCTGTGCCTCGGGCAGTGGATAGGTTCCCTCTTGTTCGATGGGATTTTGAGTGGCCAGCACCAAAAATGGATCGGGCATGGCAAATGTTTCATTCCCAATGGTAACTTGACGCTCTTGCATGGCTTCGAGCATAGCGCTTTGCACTTTTGACGGTGCGCGATTCACTTCATCCGCGAGTACAAGTTGGGCGAAAATAGGCCCTTTTTGAGCTACAAATTGGCCCGTCTCCCGGTGATAGACCATTGTGCCGATCAGGTCGGCGGGCAATAAATCGGGTGTAAACTGAATGCGTTTAAAAGACGCCTGAATCGCCTGAGCCAATGAATTGACAGCCAGAGTCTTGGCGAGACCGGGAACGCCTTCGAGCAAGACATGGCCGTTGCACAATAGACCGATTAACAATCGCTCGATCATGTCCTGTTGCCCGACAATGACCTTGCCCACCTCGGCCAATAACCGATCGACAAACGCGCTTTCGCGCCCAACCCGCTCATTGATTACCTGAATATCTTGTCCAACTGTCATTGCATCACTCTCGACTTATTGGTTTGGTACGCAACCACTGTTCGGGCGCTTTGCCCAAATTTGCAATCGAAAATTTGGCATCATCCACCAACTCAGAATTTGGATATGTATCAACCACCTGCTGATAGGCCAGCTGCGCCTGTTTGTAATCGCCGAGTTGATCGTAGATGTAGCCAATCATAAACTGTGCCTGTACACAATATCGGCTTTGAGGAAAACGCGCGATCAGAGTTTCGTATCGCGCAATTGCTTCTTTGTGTTTCTGCTGATTCATCAACACCCGAGCCAGAGCCTGTAGTGCCACCTCAGCGCGAGGATCGTCGGGAAATCGCTCCAAAAATTCCGCCAGTTTGACCTCAGCCACTGGATACGACGCCATATTGTGCGTGGCCTGTTCGCCCTCTCGAAATAGCAGATCTGCAGACTGTTCTTGCCCCCCACAGGCGACAAATAGTGGCAAAAAGAATAGGAATATAAATCTGTGCATCTCTGTCCATCTCCTTTGCTTATTCAAACTTTTTCAAAAACGCTTTTGCCCAATTCGAGTTCCCGTTTTTTCTTTTTTTTCAGTGAGATCAGATTGAACGGTGTATATTAAAAAAACGTCCTGTTTTCGTCAAGATTTCCGTGTGCTTAAAAAGCAAATATGCGATGCCCACCAGCGCCAACCCACCGTATTCTACCCATTGGACCCACACGGCTTCTTCCCATACACCGCGGGCCTGGTATTGGATCAAAATGTGATAGGATAAGACCACCAGGAGTGAGAAAGCAATCCAAGGTGGATGCCGAAAGAAAACGAGAAATGGGATTAACCACAAGACATACCACGGATGGAGCGTGGGGGTCAGCAGAACAAAGGCCGCGGCAGTCAGATATGCACAGCGCAACAGGGGAATCCGCTTCCAGATCAGAAACAGAACAACAATTAAAAAGAGCAGGCCAATAATGCCACGCGCTATCTGTCCATTGCCGCAAAGCAGAATGAGTATATCGAATACCGCGCTGTTAAACGACCAGTGTTGTGCATAAGTCCTCAGACTACCAAAGACAAATGCGCCGGTCCAGGCATAGGGCAGATATCCCAGAAGTATGATACAGGGGACCATGAGCAGTGCCGACCAATTGGTTGGCAGCCACCCTTTCCAGCGCACAAAATACGGTAAAAAAACAAGGGGGAGGAATTTCACCAAAACAGCCCCACCCAGCGCACTTAGCGCTATGCGATCTCGTCCTTTGAAGAACAAGTACAATGCGGCTAACAAAGCGACGATGCCCAGTGATTCAATATGTCCATTTCCTGCGATTTCCACCACGATCAGCGGATGCCAGAAGTAAATCAAAACCCATTGAGGTCGCTGCTCAAAATGCCTGAGCAAACAGACTATAAGCCATCCCGCAATCAGGTCGGCACACACGAGTAGCATCTTAATGCCCAGTATGCCACTCGAAATCCCATACCCCAACCAGAATACCATTTGGGCAATAGGCGGATAAATGGTGGGCAATTCGGGATGATTAATTTTGGGAAAAATGAGCGCGTCTCGCACATGCGCCAGTTCTTGTGCTACAGGTGCAAACCGGTAGGGATTGATGCCCGCCCACTGTACGCGTCCATCCCACACATAGCGATAAATATCATCGGATAGCGCGGGGATGGAAAACAAAAGGATAAGCCGAAACACTGCGGCAGCAATCACAATAGCGGCCAATGGCACATATTTACAATGCCATACGGCAATGAGATAGGCCACAGACGCAATGCCAAAAAGCACAAAAAAAACCGGCAGGCCCAATGCCGGCATTGCAGCAAAACTGCTCGTCATGACCAACCCCATCAAAAGGGGTACGATCCATCGCTGCATAAATATCTCTTAGCGCAATATGTCCATCACCGCTGGTCTTGCTCAATGTGTCGCCGGTGCGTGTTAATTTGTAAGACGATTTTGCCCTGCTTAAATACGCGAACTGTTCCGGTTGACTTTGAAATCGCCAGGGCGATGGCTCGGGTGGTTTTGGTAATCGCCGCCGCCGCCACATGACGTGCCCCCAAACCCTTGGGTAAAGTGAGACCGCGCACACTCGCTGAAATATAGCGCCCTCCAGATAGGATAACCCCATCTTCTCGAATGATAAATGCGCCATCCATCAGCGATACTTCTTTGACACCTTCGTGAACATCGGGATTGCAGATATTTTTTTCTTTGTCGGAATATCCGCGAAAAGGATCAAATGTCATGGATCGCGAATGGTGCAAAACCCGTTTGGAATCGCCAATGACAAATAAGGTGCCGACCGCTTCGCCTTCGCGCCCTTCTTTACCAATATTGATAGCGAGATCGAGCGTGGTTTTGACAACTTTGAGTGGTAAATCGCCCGCTATGGCCGAAATTTTCGCTGGATCGTATATATCAAACCCAGTACTGGTATCCATCACCGTTATCGCATCCACACCCTGTGAGGCCAGCATGGGACTCAGGCATACCAATCGCGCATCTCGGCGAATATGTCCACTTTCCAGGCCCCTGATAACACATTGTCGCAATTGTTCGAAGTGCGTGCCATCACTGCTGCGATAATCATAAGTTAAACGCTTTACACCCTTTTCTTCCACACCGCTTAAAAAGTGTTTTTTTCGCGTAACAATCAGGACCTGACAGGTGACGTTCAGCCTGTGAACATCGTCGTGGCTCACGCCGGAATTGGCCACGAGCAGGATCATATCAGCGCAGGTTTCCCGTGCCAAATTTTTGGCGGTACTCAGTAAGGACTGTGTGTGATTTTCGTTTAATTTAGCCATATTATGAGAAGGTCATTCTGATTCTGTGAACACGCCCCAAAACTACCTTTTAACTACCGCCGGGACGAGAAGCGCCGCCGCCGACCATAAGTCACATTTTCTCGTTCCTGATATATGTTTTGCGATGTCGTGATCCCTCCCTGTTCTAAATCCAAAAATTCCCCGGGAATATGTTTGGTCAATACGGTTGGACCACAATCGTAGAAATGCACGCCAGCCTGATGGGCGCGCGTCGCTGCAATGCGTATGACAGCCCCTCGGCGTCCGGGTCTGGCACTTAACCGCGCAGCGACATCGGCGTCAAACGACAAATGTACATAATCGCGATCATCGGGGGTCAAGCCCTCAGATAATAATCGCTCAACATCGGCAGAATCCACTCCCTTGTACAAAAATTCGGGTGGTTCTGATGGATCGAGACCCAGATCGATGGAAAAACTGTGTCCATAACGCGCGCGAATGCGATTTTCCACAATCTCGAAACGTTGCTTTTCTCCATCATAAACCACTTTTTCAATATCTTCAAGCGAAAATGTCGAATTTCGGTCTTGAAATGCGCGTAGAACCGCGTCGAGGTCGGCAAAACCATAGCGATCAACTTGCAGTCCAAACTCATCGGGCCTGTGTCGCAACATCAATGACAACAATTTGGAAATGTGTACCATTCTCGGTGCCATGCGCTTTCTCCGTAATAATAATCTCTATGAAAAAACCACATCTTGCGCGGCATCCACATCCTGAACGCCAATCAACGACAGGCCATCGGGAATGCGCGCCCCACTCAAATTTGCTTTGGCGGCAATACACCGCGTGAAGCCCAGTTTGCGCGCTTCGGCCATTCTGCGTTCAATCTGACCAACAGCACGCACTTCTCCGCCCAGCCCAACTTCGCCAATTACAACTGTATCTCGGGACATCTGTCTGCTGCGAAAGCTCGATGCCATCGCCATAGCTACACCCAGATCGACAGCGGGTTCGTCAATGTGCAAGCCCCCTGCGACATTTAAAAAAATATCCTCAGTCCCCAATTGAAGACCCGACCGTTTTTCGAGTACGGCAATTAAAATCGCCATCCGCCGCGCATCAAATCCCGTGGCCACGCGCTGCGGGTACCCGAAATTGCTGCGGCTGACCAGTGCTTGTACTTCGACCAAAATGGGACGTGTGCCTTCAATTGTGCAAACAATGGCTGTACCTTCTCGATCGGCCTCGCGCTCGGGCAAGAATACCTGTGAGGGATTATCCACTGCGATCATCCCCTGATCACACATTTCAAAAATGCCGATTTCGTTTGTCGAGCCAAACCGGTTTTTGGCTGCCCGCAAAATGCGAAACGCACCGTGTTGCTCGCCCTCCAGGTAAAGTACGGTATCGACGATGTGCTCGAGTACGCGCGGTCCTGCAACGGTGCCTTCTTTGGTGACATGTCCGATTAAAAAAATTGATGTGCCCGTGCGCTTGCCCAGTGCCACCAGTTTTGCAGAAGATTCTCTGACCTGCGCCACACTTCCCGGCGCGCTTTGTAAATCCGGGCTAAAAATGGTTTGCACCGAATCGACCACAACTGCAACGGGCTGCATTTCTTCGATGTAGCCACAAATCAGGTCGAGATTGGATTCGGAAATCAGGTACAATTCATCGGATAGCGCGCCAATTCTTTGAGCGCGCATCCGCGTTTGGCGGGGGGATTCTTCTGCGGATACGTACAGAGTCTTCATACCCGAAAACGCAAGTTGTGCAACGCCTTGCAAGAGCAATGTGGATTTGCCAATGCCGGGATCGCCGCCGACAAGCGCGGCCATGCCGGGCACAATGCCGCCACCCAATGTGCGGTCAAATTCGCCGATAGCTGTCTCAATGCGGTCTTCTCTGCCGCCCACCACTTCCGTAATGGGCTGCGGCGGATTTGCTTTGACCCATTCGTCCGCGCGTCTGTTTTGTTTTACTTCGGGCGATGTCTGTTCTTCGACACAGGTGTTCCATTCGCCACAGGATACACACCGACCAAACCACCGTCCCGAATCAGCACCGCAGTGCTGACATACATACCGCACGCGCACTTTGCCCATGGGCTATTTTCCTCAGGGAAATTCGCGATAGATTTCGGGGTTTTCAAAGCTAAGACACTCTGCCTGAAAGGTCAAAAAAACGCTGCCAATCGGACCATTGCGCTGCTTGCCCAATATGATCTCAGCCACGCCTTCTTGTGAATTGCCCTCTTCATCTACAATGCCATATACTTCGGGGCGAAAGAGAAACATCACCACATCCGCGTCCTGTTCTATCGAGCCACTCTCGCGCAAATCGGCCAATTGCGGTCGCTTGTCTGTGCGACTTTCCACAGCACGCGACAATTGCGCGCAGGCAACGAGCGGAATATCGAGTTCTTTGGCGAGGGCTTTCAGGGACCGCGAAATAGAGGCGATTTCCTGTTCGCGGCTGCCATAATCTTCAGATGTGGTCATCAGTTGTAGATAATCGACAATGATTAGCCCAATATTGTATTCGGATTTCGCACGGCGCGCTTTGGCGCGCAGTTCCAGGACGGAAATAGCAGGCGTGTCATCAATGTATATGGGTGCCTCCATCAGCTTTCCCGTCCAGTTGGCTAATTTATGCCATTCATCTTCTGACAACTTACCCGTTCGCACACGGTGCGAATCCACGCGCGCTTCTGCACACAAGAGTCGCTGTGCGAGTTGCTGTGTTGCCATTTCCAGAGAAAAATACAGCACGGGTGTACTGCTCTTCACTGCGGCATTGCGCGCTATGCACAATGTGAGTGCTGTTTTGCCCATCGAGGGACGCGATGCGAGGATGATCATGTCCGAAGACTGCAAGCCCGCTGTGATTTCATCCAGGTCCGTATATCCCGTGGTCACGCCAGTCAGCGCGCCGGGCTGTTGGTGCGCGCGCTCAATCGCTTCATAAGCCTCGGTAAGTGCAGATTCAAGGGGCATGACGCCTTTGCCCAATTCACCTTCGGCAATTTGGAAGACCCGTTGCTCTGCGCGATCGATGAGTTCGCGCACATCCTCGGTTTCTTCATAGCTTTCGGTGAGCGTTTGGGTCGCTGCGGCTATCAATCGCCGCCTCTGCGCCTTTTCCAGTACGATCTGTGCGTGGTATTCGGCATTGGCTGCTGTCGCCATTTCACTGGCTAACTCAGCAATGAAGACCGCGCCGCCGATATCTTCGAGTTGGCCTCGCCGCACGAGTTCTGCAGTGAGTGTCACCTGATCGACAGGTTCGCCGCGCTCTGACATTTTTTGGATTGCCGCATACACCTTTCGATGTGGCGTATGGTAAAAAGCCGTTTCGTTTCCCAATACTTCCACTACGCGATTGATTGCCATATTGTCGATCAACATGGCGCCCAATACAGCGCGTTCGACTTCGAGTGCCTGAGGCAGCGCGCGTTCAGCCGTGTTTGATGTCGGATTTTCTACCATCAGATTTCAGTTCCATCGTAAAGTTTGCGAACCAGTTTCAAGTCTTCCCACGCCGGGCGCTTCCAGTGTGCATTTCTCAACAGGGCAGCAGGGTGATATGTGGGGATTAATTTCGCGCCCTGATATTCAAAAATTTGTCCTCGCAAACGCCCCATCGACTCGGTGGTTTGCAACAGGGTTTGCGCGGCAAAACGTCCCAACGTACAGATCACAACCGGCGCAATCAGGTCAATTTGTTGTAGTAGATAAGGCTGACAGGCGGCAATTTCATCGGGTTTGGGATCCCGGTTATTGGGAGGTCTGCATTTGATGATGTTGGCGATATAGACGTCTTCGCGCGTCAAACCCATGGCTTCGATCATTCGCGTCAACAATTGTCCGGCAGCCCCTACAAAAGGCACCCCCTGCCGGTCTTCCTCTGCGCCGGGAGCTTCACCGACAAACATGAGGTCTGCAGTAGTATTCCCGCTTCCAAACACGACTGAGGTACGCGTTTGCGCCAGTCCGCATTTTTGACAGTTGCAAGCCTCTTGACCCAAAATAGTCAGGGGATCATCGTCCGATCCTCGATCATCCATCCGCGCAATTGAGGCGGGTGCATAAGCGATTTCCCGCGATAGAAAATCGCGTGCAAGCGCGAGGGTTTCCAACAGATCGGTGGATTCATCCATGCGCGTTCTCCCAACGCGACACCAGCCAATCCAAAATGCGATCTGCGACATCGCGTTTGGACATCAAGGGCAATGCGACAGGTTCTCGATGGGGTTCTATAAAAGTCACGACATTGGTATCGACGCCAAACCCCGCACCTTCCACATTCAATTCGTTCAAGACAATCAGGTCAAGGTTTTTCTCGCGGAGCTTTTTGCGGGCATTTTCCAGCGCGTGATCGGTTTCCATCGCAAACCCGATTACGACTCGCTCGCTTTTGTTTTGTCCCAGAGGAATTAAAAAATCTTCGTTGGGCAGAAGGTGAAGCGAAAGACCGCCATCGCGTTTTTTTATTTTTGATTTGGACACATGTTCGGGGCGAAAATCGAGCACTGCTGCTGTCATAATTAGTGCGTCGGCATGCTGATATGCGTGTATGGTCGCTGCTTTTAAGTCGGCAACTGTGCGGATAGATTCGATTTGTACACCGGCGGGGACAGTGAGTTCTGTCGGCCCGCTGATCAACGCGACATCAGCACCTCGATGGCGCGCTTGTTCTGCAATGGCATAGCCCATTTTACCCGTTGATCGATTGGTGATAAAGCGCACGGGATCAAGGGGCTGCTCGGTCCTGCCCGCTGTCACTACAATGCGCTTTCCGGCAAGTGATTGCGTTGCGCCTATCATACTGCTGGCCTCATCCACAATCTCATGGGGTTCGGCCATGCGTCCCATTCCCTCGGCACCTGAGGCGAGCAATCCCACTCCCGGCCCAACCATCCGATAGCCGTCTTTTTTTAAGAACTCGACATTTTGCCGCACAGCACCGCGTTCCCACATTTGGGTTTCCATTGCCGGGGCGAGTAAAACAGGTGCTTCTGCAGCTAACAACGCACAGGTCAACAGGTTGTCGGCCAATCCATGGGCCAATTTGCCCATGCAATTTGCAGTTGCTGGCGCGACAATGATTAGATCTGCCCACTTGCCCAAATGCACGTGGATAACATCGGGGTCGCCGTCCGATGGAAACAAATCCGTATAGACGCGATTGTGCGAGAGCGCTTCAAAAGTGAGGGGCTGCACGAACTTCTGTGCAGCAGGTGTCATGACCACCCGAACCTCTGCGCCTGCATTCTGAAGAAGGCGCAATAAGAATACGCTTTTATAGGCGGCAATTCCACCGCTAACGCCCAGAAGAATCCTCTTTCCCGTCAGCATAGGTCACCTGAATTTTCTTTTCTACAATTCGGTCCAGTGCAATGGTTGTTATTTTTTCTTCACCTTCGGGTACACCCGCGACCAGTCGGGCTTTATTCAACCGGCGCGCTTCTTTTGATGCCAGCAACACGGCTTTATAGGTATTCATATCCTCTTCAATTGTTAATTCTTCAGAAAAAAATACGTTTGACATAACGCACTCCTTATTAGAAATGGGCTTTCAACTGCAATAACGAAGCAGTGATAGGCAGGGAGCATAGAACGAGTTTTAGAGATCCAATCTACGCAAACACATCCGCCGTGTGCGCCGTCGCTCTGCGCGAATAATAGCGAGCAAATCGGCGATGGCCTGTTCCAATTTGTCATTTACGATGACGTAATCGCTGTTTTTTGCCTGGACGAGTTCAGAAACGGCATTTTCCATACGCAAGCGAAAGGCCGAAGCGCTTTCAGATTGCCGCGCGTTGAGGCGCTTTTCAAGCACATCGAGAGAAGGCGGTACGACAAATACGGTTACGCAGCGATTCTCCAGGACTTTTTTCCACGCGGCTACGCCTTGCACATCCACGTCCATTAACATCACATGTCCACCGCACAGAGCTTCTGCAACCGCGTCGAATGTCGCGCCGTAAAGATGTCCATGTACTTCGGCAGACTCGATAAAATCGCCCCGCTTTTGCATGGCTTCAAATTGTGCAACTGTCACAAAATGACGGGCGACATCCTGTATTTCGTC